>NZ_NEJJ01000023.1:0-117369 GCF_002113045.1 Pseudomonas sp. B26(2017)
CACCCTGCGTTACACCTATGACGCCTGCGGCCAACTGACCCGCCTGCGCCTGCCGGACAACAGCAAGCTCGATTACCACTACGCCAAGGGCGGTGCGCTGACCGCGATCGACCTCAACGGCGCCTTGCTGACCCGCCACGTCTACCAGAACGGCCGCGAACAGCAGCGCCAGCAAGGCCTGCTGCTCAGCGAATATGCCTACGACGAACAGGGCCGCTTGCAGTCCCACGCCGTAGGCCATCAACGCAGCGCGCTGTACCGCCGCGACTTTGCCTACAGCGCCAACGGCAACCTCGAACACATTGCCGACACCCGCCACGGCCAGCGCAGCTACACCTACGACGCCCTCGACCGGCTGATTCGCGTGCGCCACACCCGCGACGATGTGCCGGAAAACTTCGCCCACGACCCGGCCGGCAACCTGCTGATGCAGGACCGCCCCGGCCCGACCCAGATCAAGGGCAACCGCCTGTTGATGCAGGGCGACCGCCATTACGACTACGACGCCTTCGGCAACCTGATCCGCGAACGCCGCGGCCGCGCCCAACAACTCGTCACCGAATACCGCTACGACAGCCAGCACCGCCTGATCGGCCTCACCCGTCCCGACGGCACCAGCGCTACCTACCAATACGACGCCTTCGGCCGGCGCATCCGCAAGACCGTCGACGGCCAGACCACCGAGTTCTTCTGGCAAGGCGACCACCTGATCGCCGAAAGCAGCAAACAACAACACCGCAGCTTCATCTACGAACCGGGGACCTTCCGCCCGCTGGCGATGCTCGACGGCAAAGGCCCGAAACGCGCCTGCCCGTTCTACTACCAGCTCGACCACCTCGGCACGCCGCAGGAGTTGACCGACTACAGCGGCGAGATCGTCTGGTCGGCCAAATACAGCGCCTACGGCAAGGTCACCTCGCTGGAACTGGCGACCGAGGACTACCTGAACCAGCCGCTGCGCTTTCAGGGGCAGTACTTCGATGACGAAAGCGGACTGCATTACAACCGGCATCGGTATTACGACCCGGAGGTGGGCCGGTACCTGACGCCGGATCCGGTGAAGCTGGCGGGTGGGCTGAACCAGTACCGGTACGTGCCGAATCCGACGGGGTGGGTGGATCCGTTGGGGTTGAGTTGTAACTGTCCAGGAGCCATTTCTGCTGAGGGGCCGTATAGCGAAATTGTTCCAGGTGGTGGCTTAGAGGCTCACGAATCTCGAGGTGGGCATGCTATTGCGAGACATGTAAATAGGTCGGAAGCCCAACTCAGAGCTAGACTAGCGGCTGAACCGCACATACCTATTGCATCAACATTCCTTAGTAGGGCAGAAGCTGAGGCTGCACTCTCTAATGTTATAAAAAACAACAAACTCACAATTGATAACTTTGTGCAGGGTAACGCAAGCAAACTTGTGATTAATGAGCAAGTGTCTACTCCTGCTGGCGTAGGTGTGGTGAGACAGAGTGGAAGCCTGGAGCCACTGTCTAGTATTAGGTTGGTGTTGCGGCGAGATACAAGCTCACCGCTTGGCTATTTTATCTTGACGGGGTTTGTAAATGACAACTGAAGATTTTCCTAGCTTATTTCAATTTCTCGGAGCCTATTTTCATGAGGACTGGATGTGTGAGCTTGAATCAGCAGATGATGTTGTTAAATCTTTCATAGCGGACTCGGAATGTTGCGTGCTTGAGGCGGTGGTAAAGGAAATTGATTTAATTTTAGCGATGAAAATTAAAGAGAGTGAAGTTCGAGATTTTTTGCTGAAGAAAAATGGGTGTTGCTATTGTTATTGGAATGAGTGGCAAGACGGAATTGCGTGGTTGAAGCACATTTCTGTAATTATCAGTGAGGCGTTACACAAAAATATTTAAGCTGTTTATTTGTCTTGTTCTGATTGTTCTTCGAGTGAGAAGGTGGCTTTCAAGGAGGTTGGTTATTGTGGTTGCGCGTAATCGTAAAGTTAGATTGCTGTTAAGGTTTTGGTTTTGGTGTAAAGGTATCGGGATGTTTTTAGTGCAGCGGGCGAAGTGTCAGGCTCAGAAGGTTGGATATTCTGCTAGCAAGCGGCAAGAATCAAATGAAGGGCCGGTTGCTGAAGTTAGAAAATTTCGAGGGGTTCATAGCTCTCGATTTTTGAGTCACAGAGCCCAGATGAGTGCATATACCGATGCAATGACGAGAGAGTCTAGAAAAATGCCAAGTTTCACCGGAGAGGATAGTATGTGAAATCTGGTAGTGAGAGTGGAGATTGAAAATATAGGTGAAGGATATGAGCCAAATCCTGCAGATCCATCTGATCCACGCTACATCCCTGAAATGCATGGTTTTGAAATGAGGTTTGATTTCGAGACTCTGGAGCCTTGGGCTCTATATCCGATAGAGAAAGTATAATGTTGATGCATCCTTATCTTGATATTCCTTATCGCCCACGGCTGTCTCACTTTCTCGGTGGGTTTGATATATATGATCGCGAGGAGAATTTGGGTGAAGCACTGGCCGCGTACGATCCTGAAAATCAATCAGATAGAAGTTTTTTAATATCTAGGTACGTAATCAAGCGATTTTCAAAATTGAGCCATCGGCATAAGTTTGTTTTGTTTACTGTGCTGGGAGAAGCACTTGAAAAAAGTGATGATGTCTTCCAAGAAGTGCTGGAGCATGATCCATACTCTCACTCCTTGTTACCAGACGGCTGGGATGAGATGAGTGATCCAAAGGCGTTTTTCGAAAACATGTACTTTCAGTTGTCTGAAGCATGGATGGACGAACTTTACAAAGCCAGTCAAGAAGACTCATCAACTTGGTAGGCGCGAATTGGTGCTCACTGCGATTTTTGTAAGCTTTGGGGCATTTATAGGATGAAAATACGGGTTGCATGAGATTCGTATATTCGAATCACCGATGTCCGAGTGTGAGTGTTTCGACGGGTATCTGCGCGAACAGGCTATCAATCAAATGCACACTATACCCCGGCACATTCTTCGCATGATGCTTCGCCTGTGAAGCCATTTCCGCCAATTGACTCGCATCCAGTTGCGCACAAGCTTCAGGATGCAAATGCACCACGCCAATGGACAATGACAGCAATGGAAACTCCTGACGAATACCCTGGCGGTTCGGCGCAACAAAACACCCAGCGTCCAGGTGTTCGGGGCGGTAGAAGCGACGGCATTGGCTCTGGAAATCATCAAGCAATTGGTTCAGCCGTTTGCGCCAATCTTCCGGGCCGAGCACCAACAGGAAATCGTCACCACCGATGTGGCCAACGAAATCGCGGGACGGGTCGACACGTTCGTTCAGGCATTGCGCCAGGCACAACAACACCTCATCCCCGCGCCCATACCCATAGATATCGTTAAAGGGTTTGAAGCTGTCGATATCGACATAGCAGATAACCGACTCCCGTCCCTGTTGCAGCAACCGTGTCAGGCATTGCTGGATCGGTACGTTGCCGGGTAGCAGAGTCAGCGGATTGGCATACCGAGCCTGCTGGATTTTCAGTTCGGTTATCAGTTTCAGCACGTCGATCACCCGACCCAGGCCCAAGTAGCTGCCGTTGAGGGTGATGATGAAGTCTTCTTCGATGCGTTGCCGGGCGCGGCTGGTGATCAGACGGCTGACCTGTTGCAGTGACTGGCTCATTTCCACGGCGAGGAAGTCGTCGTTCATCAGTCGGCTGATCGGTTTGCGAGCGAACAGGTCGGTGGCGAACGGCTTGAGAAGGGCATCGGACAATGAATGACGATGAACGATGCCGCACGGCTGACCCTGTTCGTCGAGCACCGCCAGTGAGTTCAGGTTGGCCTGGCGGCGGAAGGCTTCCAGTACGGTGGCGGTCGGTGTGTCGCGATTCACGGCCGGTTGATCGATGAGCAGGGCGCTCAGGTCGCTGCCTTCGTCATTCAGCGCCACGGCGCTACTGTCGTGTTTGGGCATCAGGGTCCGGGCGTCGCGTGACGGATGTTCCTGCGGGCGCCCCAGCAAATAGCCCTGCACCAGATCAACGCCCATCTCGGTCAGCACCGCCAACTCTTCCGGCAACTCGATGCCCTCGGCAATCACCTGCGCCCGCGAGGCCTTGGCGATTTGCAGGATCGATCCGACGAACTCACGCTTCAACGCGTCCTGATGAATGCCGTCGATAAAGTGCCGGTCGATCTTCACGTAATCCGGCCGCAGCTCCGACCACAGGCGCAGGCTCGAGTAACCCGCGCCCAGATCGTCGAGAGCAATCGAAAAACCCATCGCCCGGTAGTGATGCAGCGCGGTTTGCAGCAACTGAAAGTCGTCGATCGGTGTCTGTTCGGTGAGTTCGATCACCACCTGACTCGGCGGAATACCAAAATCCTGTAGCAACTGCAGTGTCCGCCCCGGCTGGTGCGCGGCTTCGAGCAGGGATTCGGGAGAGACGTTGAGAAACAGTTTGCCCGGCAATTGCTGTTCGTTGAAACGACGACAGGCACTCTGGCGGCAGGCGATTTCCAGTTCGCTCAAGCGGCCGGCCTGGCGGGCCACGGCGAACAGGGCGATGGGGGAGTGCAGCGGGCTGTTGGACGGGCCGCGGGTCAGGGCTTCGTAGCCGAGAATGCGCCGTTCGGAGAGGCAAATGATCGGCTGGAACAGACTGTGTAAACCGCTTTGAGTCAGGATCGAGCTCAAGGCACTCAGCTGTTCGGTCGTGGTCATGGCAATCTCTGGCGATAAAAAAGGACTGGGAGCGTTCTCGATGAAGAGAACCGCTCCCAGTCCTTTATTGCACGACAGAATGATGACTGTTTGATGACGATCCGGGGATCGTCAGCATTAAATTGCCATCACCTTATTTCTTTGCGACCTGGTTGCTCAGCTTCAGGTAATCCAGCAGTACACGCCCGGTCTCGCTCAGGTAGGCGTCGTCTTCCGGTTTGACCTTGTCCGGCTCGGCGGCTGCCAGGGCGTCGTCGTCTTCTTTCTTCAGCTCTTTGAGCGGTTCTTCGCCTTTGGCCTTGCGACGGATGTTCTCCATCGCCAGTTGCTTGGCGTCGATATCGGCGTGCTGGGCACGGCGTTCGGCTTCATTGAGGCTGACGGTTTTCTCTTCCAGCAGCTTCTGCGCCAGGGCCAGCTTGTCGCGGATGAACACGAACTCCGCGTCCTTGGCGGAACGGGTGTCATGCTCGGATTTCAGCTGGGCCAGGTACGGTTTGAACGGATCGCTCGCCGGTTTGATCGCCGCGCGGATGGTGTCCCACGGCATGGCTTCCGGCAGGGCGCTTTCGCCGATTTCCTTGGTGTCGATGATCGACGGGTAGTCGATGTCCGGCAGGACGCCCTGATGCTGGGTGCTCTGACCGGAAACCCGGTAGAACTTGGCCAGAGTGAGTTTCAGTTCGCCATGGTTCAGCGGCTGAATGGTCTGCACGGTGCCTTTGCCGAAGGTCTGGCCACCGATGATCAGCGCACGGTGGTAGTCCTGCATGGCGCCGGCGAAGATCTCCGAAGCCGAGGCGGACAGGCGGTTGACCAGCAACGCCATCGGGCCTTTGTAGAACGCGCCCGGGTTTTCATCTTCAAGTACATCGACCCGGCCATCGGCGTTGCGCACGAGCACGGTAGGGCCCTTGTCGATGAACAGGCTGGTCAGCTCGGTGGCTTCCTGCAGGGAACCGCCGCCGTTGTTGCGCAGGTCGATGACCACGCCGTCGACTTTCTCTTTCTGCAGTTCGGTCAGCAGCTTCTTGACGTCGCGGGTGGTGCTCTTGTAGTCCGGATCGCCGGCACGGAAGGCCTTGAAGTCGAGGTAGAACGCCGGAATCTCGATCACGCCGAGCTTGTAGTCGCGGCCGTCCTGTTTCAGGTTCAGCACGGACTTCTTCACGGCCTGGTCTTCGAGCTTCACCGCTTCACGGGTGATCGGCACGATCTTGCTGGTCTGGTCGTTCGGCGCATTGCTGGCCGGAATCACTTCCAGACGCACCACGGTGCCTTTCGGGCCACGGATCAGCTTGACCACTTCGTCCAGACGCCAGCCGACCACGTCGACCATCTCTTTGTTGCCCTGGGCAACACCGATGATCTTGTCGGCCGGAGCAACCTGCTTGGTCTTGTCGGCCGGGCCTGCGGGCACCAGACGCACGACTTTCACCTGGTCGTTGTCGCTCTGCAACACGGCGCCGATGCCCTCGAGGGACAGGCTCATGTTGATGTCGAAGTTCTCCGCGTTATCCGGCGACAGATAGTTGGTGTGCGGATCGTAAGACATCGCGAAGGTGTTGATGTACGCCTGGAAGATGTCTTCGGCGCGGGTCTGGTCCAGACGCGCCAGTTGATTCTTGTAGCGCTTGGTCAGGGTTTCCTGGATCTGCTTCGGGTCTTTGCCGGCGATCTTCTGCCGCAGCACTTCGTCCTTGACGCGTTTGCGCCACAGGTCATCGAGTTCGGCGGTGGACTTGAGCCAAGGAGCGTCCTTGCGATCGATCAGCAAGGTTTCCTTGGTGGTGAAGTCCATCTTGTCGACGCCTTTGTTCAGCTCGGCAAGGGCGAAGTCCAGACGCGCCTTCACGCGGTCCAGATAGCGCTTGTAGATGGTGAACCCGGCGTTGAGGTCGCCGCTCTTGAGGAAGTCGTCGAACTGGGTCTTCCACTTGTCGAATTCGGCGATGTCGCTGGCCATGAAATAGCTGCGCGACGGGTCGAGCAGCTTGATGTAGCTGTCGTAGATGATCACCGAGCGCGCATCGTCGAGCGGCGGCTTGCTGTAGTGGTGACGCTTGAGCAACTCGACGACGTTCAGACTGGCGATCACTTCGTCGCGATCAGGCTGCAACTTGTCCCAGCTGTTGGCTGCGAAGGTGGTGCCCGACACCGGCAACAGGCCGATACCGATGAAAAGAGCGAGGGCGGTGCTGGGGAGCAGATGCTTCATGCTGATTCGACGCGGGGACAATTGATAACGCATATTAGGCCGTCTTTGAAGTCGCCGGTACCTCTACGCTCTGTACGATAACTGCTGTTCAGCGTTCGTTCAGACCCCAGGGCCGGTCGCATAATGCAAAAAGCCCGGCGCTACAGCTTCGGGCTCAGTCCAGACTCACTATGGAGGCACTGTGAAGGCATTGCAAGGCGTTGAAGGTCAAGTGGCATGGGTTGATGAACCAAGTCCTACATGTGATGTAGGACAAGTTCGCATCCGAGTAGCGGCAGCGGGCCTCAATCGTGCGGATTTATTACAGAAAGCCGGACTTTATCCGCCCCCTCCGGGTGCCAGCCAGGTGCTGGGTCTTGAGTGCTCCGGGGTGATCTGCGAGGTCGGCGCGGGCTCTTCCTGGCAGGTCGGTGACCGGGTCTGCGCCCTGCTGGCCGGGGGCGGGATGGCGCAAGAGGTGGTCGTCGACGGACGGCATGTGCTACCGGTTCCGGAAGGTGTATCGCTGATCGAGGCCGCTGCCTTGCCCGAGGTGTACGCGACCGTCTGGCTGAATGTGTTTCAACTCGCTGCGCTCAAACCGGGTGAGAAAGTTCTTCTGCACGCCGGGGCCAGTGGCATCGGCTCAGCCGCGATTCAACTGTGCAAGGCTTTCGGCAATCCATGCTGGGTCAGCGTCGGCTCGGCTGAGCGACTGGCCTATTGCGAATCGTTGGGTGCCCAGGGCGGGGTGGTGCGCACCGACGATCTGGAAAGTCTCCGGGATTTCGGGCCGTTCGATGTGATTCTGGATCCGGTCGGCGGCAATTATTCAGCGCTGAATCTGAAGCTGATGGCTCAGGACGGCCGCTGGGTGCTGATCGGTCTGATGGGTGGCCGTGAAGCGAAACTGGATCTGGCCCAGGTGCTGGCCAAGCGCGTGCAACTGCTGGGCTCGACCCTGCGCAGCCGTGACGATCAGTTCAAGGCCGATCTGTTCAGCGATCTGAGCCAGCACGTGTGGCCGCTGTTTTCCGAAGGGCGCCTGAAGCCGCAACTGGCCAAGGCGTTCCCGATCAAGGATGCGGAGGCGGCGTTCGCCGAGCTGGCGAGCAACACGGTGGCGGGGAAGCTGGTGCTGGTGATCGACGAAAGCCTGAGTTGATCATCGATGCTTGTGGGAGCAGGCCTGCTCCCACAAGGCAATCGCTTACTTCCAGAGGTGAATCGGCCAGCCGGATTTCTCGGCCTGCGCAAGCAACACCGGATCCGGATTGACCACATGCGGGTAATCCACTTTCAGCAGCAGCGGCAGGTCATTGCGTGAGTCGGAATAGAAACTCGCGCCCTCAAGATTTTCTTCTTCGGCGTCCAGCCATTCCAGCAACCGGGTGATTTTGCCTTCGCGGTAGGTCAGGGTGCCTACGGTCTGGCCGCTGTACACGCCATGCGCCACTTCCAGTTCGATGGCCAGAACTTCGTCGATACCCAGCCGTTCGGCAATCGGTTTCACCAGGTGCGTGCCCGAGGCCGAGATCACCAGAATCCGGTCGCCGGCCTGGCGGTGGGCGGCGATGGTCCTGGTGGCATCGCTGAAGATGATGGGTTCTATGAAGTCTTCAACCCACGGCGCTACCAGATGCTCGACTTCTTCCGAGGTGCGGCCGATCAGCGGCTCGAGGCTGAAGTCCATGTAGTCCTCCATGCGCAACTTGCCATGGCTGTAGGCGTCCATCAGCTCATTGTTCCTGCGCATGAACGACTCGGGATCGACCCAGCCCAGGCGCCCCATCTGCTCGCACCATAGCGTTGCGCAGTCACCATGAATCAGCGTGTCGTCCAGATCAAAAATTGCCAGGGCCATCAGTTCAGTTCCCTCTTGGGTGTCAGCAAAGTCATCAGGCTACCTCACACAGGGCGGTGGGATCGATGGAAAGTGACAGGCGCTGACCGTCGGGATGCAGATCCGCTGCCGAACGGTTGAGCACATCCACCACCAGTTCCACGCCCCGGGCTTCGACGCGGTAGCGAATCACGTTGCCCAGCAGGCTGTGGCTGCGGATTTGCGCGTCGGGCTCACCGCTCAGACTCAATTCGATGGCCTCCGGGCGAATCGCGATGCGGTGGTTGATCGGCCGCTGCAACAGCTTCGACGCACTTTCGGCATCCAGCAGATTGTAGTTGCCGATGAAGCCGGCAGCGAACACGTCGGCCGGCGCGGTGTAGAGGGTTTCGGCGTCGCCGCTTTGTACGATCTTTCCCTGATTCATCAGGAAAATCCGGTCAGACATGGTCAGCGCTTCTTCCTGATCGTGTGTGACGAAAATCGTGGTCAGGCCGAGTTCGCGCTGGATCTGACGGATCTGCTCACGCAGGTGTTTGCGAATCCGTGCATCGAGGGCCGACAGCGGTTCATCCAGCAGCAACAGGCGCGGACGGGTGACCAGCGAGCGGGCGAGGGCGACACGCTGGCATTGACCGCCGGACAGCTGATGCGGATAGCGGCTGGCGAAATCGTTGAGTTCAACCAGTTTCAACACTTCGGCAACCCGCTTGTGGCTGTCGTCGGCGTTGACCTTTTGCATGCGCAAACCGAAGGCGACGTTCTGTTCAACGGTCATGTTGGGAAACAGCGCGTAGCTCTGGAACACCATGCCGATCCCGCGTTTCTGCGGGGTGAGCGGCACGATGTCGACGCCATCGAGCAGAATCTTGCCGCCATCCACCGGCGTCAGGCCTGCGATGCAGCGCAGCAAGGTGGATTTGCCGCAACCCGATGGGCCGAGCAGGGTGACGAATTCACCCTTCTGGATTTCGCAGTTGATGTCGCTGAACACCGTGGTGCCCGCGTAGTTTTTCTGAAGGTGTTGGACGCTGACATAGCTCATTCGCTTTTGTCCTTGTTCAAGATGTTGGCGACCCAGGTCAGGACCAGCACGAAAAAGAAGTAGGAGATCACCAGCGCACTGGTGAAGTGGCCGCTGCTGTTACGCATGTTGTTGAGGTAGACCTGCAGGGTTTCGTAGCGGGTGCCGACCAGAATGTTGGCGAACACGAACTCACCGAACAGGAACGAGAACGACAACAGCAAGGCGACCATCAGGCCTTTGCGCAGGTTCGGCAGCACCACCAGGAAAGCTGCCTGGAAGGTGCTGGCGCCGAGCAGTTGGGCGGCGTCCATCAGGTCGCGCAGGTTGATCGCTTGCAGGTTGTTGGTGATCGCCCGGTACATGAACGGCAGGGCAACGGTGAAGTAGCAACCGATCAGGATCCACGGCGTGCCGACCATCGCGAACGGCCCGGAACCGTAAAGCTGCAACAGCCCCACCGACGACACCACCGGCGGCACCGCAAAGGGCAGCAGGATCAGGATGTTCATCAGCGCATCGAGTTTCGGGAAGTGGTAATGCACCACGAACAGCAGCGGCAGGATCAGCACCACCGACAGGATCAGCGCGCCGACGCACACCAGCAGCGACTGGCCGAAGGCGTGCAGGAAGCGCGGGTCGCTCCACAACTGGACGTACCACTTGAAAGTGAAACCGCTGGGCAGGATGGTGGCCGACCAGCTGCTGGCGATCGAGTAGATCAGCGTGCCCAGCAGCGGCAGAAGCAGGATGGCGAACAGCAGATACACCACGACGCGGTGGTAGACGCCGGCCGGGCCGGATTCAGCGCGAGACATGGTAGCTCCTCTTCAGCAACAGTTGATGCACGACGGTCACCAGGGTCATCAGCGCCACCAGCACGACGGCCAGGGCGCTGGCCAGGTTCGGATCGAGGGAAATGTCGCCGGACACCATCGCCGCAATCCGGATCGGCAATACGTTGAAGTTGCCGGTGGTCAGCGCGTAAACCGTGGCGTAGGCGCCGAGGGCATTGGCCAGCAGGATCACGAAGGTGCCGAGCAGGGCCGGGGTCAGCACCGGCAGGCCGATGTGGCGCCAGAACTGCCAGCTGTCAGCGCCGAGCAGGGCGGCGGATTCGCGCCAGTCTTCACGCAGCGCATCGAATGCCGGGTACAGCAGCAGGACGCCGAGGGGAATCTGGAAGTAGGTGTAGAGGATGATCAACCCGGTTTTCGAGTACAGGTTGAAGTCTTCGATGATCCCGGCCTGCTTCAACATGATGGTGATGCTGCCGTTGAAGCCGAGCAGGATGATGAAGGCAAACGCCAGAGGCACGCCGGCGAAGTTGCTGGTCATGTTGGCGAAGGCATTGACGAAGTTGCGCAGTTTCGAATCGACCCGGCGCAGGGAGTATGCACCCAGCACCGCGATGATGATCCCGAACACACTCGACCAGAAACTGATTTCGAGGCTGTACTGAATCGCCTGCAGGTAGAACTTCGAGCTGAAGATCCTGCTGAAGTTGGCGAAGCCCCAACCGAATTCTTCCGATTGCAGGCTGTTGATCATCACCCAGATCAGCGGGGCGATTTCGAACGCGATAAAGAACAGCGCGAAAGGCACCAGGCACAGGGCGGCCAGCCATTTGCCGCGAGTCATTGAGTTCACTTGAGCAACTCCCGGCAAACAGGTTTGTCGTGGGGTACGCCGAGCAGTTCGCAGACGGTGCCGCAGATGTCGGTCTGCTTCGGCGTGGCGCCGGCGTGCAGGCTGAAGGCGTCACCGAGTACGAACAACGGCACCTGGCGTTCTTCCGGCAGCAGGCCGTTGTGCGAGCGGTCGTTGTTCATGCCGTGGTCGGCAGTCACCAGCACTTGATAACCGGCGTCGAGCCAGCCTTGCAGGTAGTCGGCGAGGATGATGTCGGCGCTGCGCGCGCTGTTGCGGTATTGCGGGGTGTCGAGGCCGTGCTTGTGGCCGGCGTCGTCGATGTTCATCGGATGGATCAGCAGAAAATCCGGGGCGTGGCGCAGGCGCAGGTTTTCGGCGTCGGCGAACAGGTGCGAGTCGGGGTAGTGATCGTTCCAGTAGAAGTGGCCGTGCTGGATCGGTAGCGTCGGGTCATCGGTATGCCGATCCCGAGCCGCCACGAACGGCGAGCGGTTGTAGAGCTCGCTGACCCAGTGGTACGCCGCGGCGGCGGTTTTCAGACCGGCATCGCGGGCGTAGTGATAAATGCTGCGCTGGTTGGACAGGCGCGAGACGTTGTTGTGGACGATGCCGCTCTCGATCGGTGGCACGCCGGTGAGGATGCATTCGTAAAGCGGTCGGGACAGGGCCGGCAGCTCGCACTCCAGCTGGTAGAGCGCGGCGCGTCCTGCGCCAACGTAAGCCTGCAGATGCCCCATGGCGTGACACGCAACCTCGTAACTGAGGCCGTCGAGCACGACAAGGATGACGGTGTGCTTCATAGGGGCAAAAACTCCGCGAAACAGAAAATTTCAGATTCAGTCGGGAGCCCTTGTGGGAGCGAGCTTGCTCGCGAAGGAGTCGTGTCAGCCAACATCAATGTTGAACGAAAGACCGCATTCGCGAGCAAGCTCGCTCCCACAGGGATCTCCAGCAATCCCGGAAGCGGGACTTACGGGCTTACTTCATTTCTACGATGACTTCTTCGTTCCACTTCTGCGGCAGGGCCTTGGAGGTTTTTTCCCACGCATCGGCGTCCTTGATCGGCGTGACCTTCTTGTACTGCTCGTTCGGCAGCAGTTTGGCTTTCACGTCTTCCGGCAATTGCAGGTGCTCGGCGCGGATCGGGCGAGCGTTGCCGCGGGCGAGGTTGGTCTGGCCGGCGTCACTGAAGATGTATTCGCGGGTCAGCTTGGCGGCGTTCGGGTTCTTCGCGTATTTGTTGATGATGGTGGTGTAGCCGGAAATCACCGAGCCGTCAGACGGAATCAGCACCACGTAGTCATCCGGGTTGGCCATCTTGGCCTTGTAGCTCAGGCCGTTGAAGTCCCAGACCACGCCGACTTCGATCTCGCCTTTTTCCATGGTGGCGATGGTCGGGTTGGCCATCGACAGGCGACCCTGCTTGGCGATGTCTGCGAACAGCAGCAGGGCAGGCTGGAGGTTTTTCTCGTCGCCGCCGTTGGCCAGCGCAGCGGCGAGTACACCATTGGCAGCTTGTGCAGCGGTGCTCACGTCACCGATGGAAACCTTGTATTTGCCGCCCTTGAGGTCAGCCCATTTGGTCGGAACTTCGGAGCCGTGCAGCAGCTTCTTGTTGACGATGAAAGCGATGGTGCCGGTGTAGGCCAGTGCCCAGTTGCCGTCCTTGTCCTTGGCCCAGTCCGGTACTTGATCCCAGGTGGTCGGCTTGTACGGTTGCACCACGCCTTGCTTGACCGCGATCGGGCCGAAAGCCGCGCCGACGTCGCCGATGTCGGCGGTGGCGTTGTCTTTCTCGGCGGCGAACTTGGCGATTTCCTGGGCCGAACTCATGTCGGTGTCGATGTGTTTCAGGCCGTAGTTCTTGGCCAGGTCTTCCCAGGTGCCTTTCCAGTTGGCCCAGTCATCGGGCATGCCGACGCTGTTGACGGCGCCTTCCGCTTTCGCAGCGGCTTCGAGGGTTTTCAGATCATCAGCCGCCATGGCGGCGGTGCACATGGCAATGGTCGAGCCTAACAGTGTTGCCAGGAAAAGCTGTTTCATTCCGAAGCTCCTTGGTCGTGTTCAACGCTGCGATTGCGGTTTGTGTTGGTCTAGGTCAGCAATACCTGAGCCAATGTAGGGGGGCTGGATGACACTTTGATGTCGGCGGATACCTGACCCGCCCTTTATTTCGCCGATATCGTCGGCTGCCCGCTAAGCGTAGACCACCCTCAAAGTCCCGGTGGGCAAGGGACTTGGCCGATGTATTGCAAGTTGTCAGGGCGACCGTTCGGTAGTTTTGTCATCTCTCGGTCATCTGCACTGCCTAGGCTTGCAACACGACCGAATGGCGCAATAGCTGTGCGGTTTTGCCCCGAAACAGTGCTGGTCTAGTCCAGATAGGTAACGTTGATGCGCGATGAGGCAACAAAAGCGGTGACAGCGATTGGCCAGATCCTTCAGGAGCAGCTCGATCACGGGTTGCTGGCGGCGGGGAGCAAGTTGCCGGCCGAGCGCAAGCTCAGTGAGCTGTTCGGCACGACGCGGATTACGGTGCGTGAAGCCTTGTTGCAACTGGAGGCGCAAGGGCAGATTTATCGCGAGGAGCGGCGGGGCTGGTTCGTGTCGCCACCGCGTCTGGCCTACAACCTGATGCAGCGCAGTCACTTTCACGCGATGGTCAGTGCGCAGGGGCGGGTGCCGTCGACCGAGGTGATTTCGGCGCGGTTGCAACCGGCGTCAGCGGCGGTATGTGCCTGGTTGCAGTTGCCGGCGTTGTCGAGCGTGATTCAGATTTGCCGGTCGCGGCGGATCGATGGGCGGTTGGTGTTGTATGTGGAGCATTATCTGAATCCGCAGTTTTTTCCGGGGATTCTGGAGTTTGATTTGAATCAGTCGATTACCGAGCTGTATGCGCGGCATTACGATTTGCACTATGGGCGGGTGCGGTTCGAGATTGTGCCGACGTCGTTGTCGGTGGATGCGGCAGCGGCTTTACGGGTTTCGGTGGGGAGTCCGGGGTTGAGGATTGCTCGGGTTAATTATGATCAGGCCGGGCGGTTGATTGATTGTGATCTGGAGTTTTGGCGGCATGATGCGATTCACGTGGGGGTTGATGTGGTTTGACCTTGGCGGCCTCTGGGCCGACCAGGTTTTGGGTTGTTTTGGGTGAATATCCGTTGCTTCGGGTGCTGCCGCTGACGGTTTCGCCCTTACGGCGAGTCACTTTGGCAAACGCCCCAAAGTAACCAAAACGCTGGGCCCCTGCGTTCGGCACCTCGCTGAGGCTCGGTGTTCCTTCGTTCCGGGATTCATCCGGGGGCATCGCCTACGGTTTGCTTCGCTGCACCTCCTCTCGATGCATGCGGCTGCGCCGCACGGTCGCTGCGCTCCCACCCCCGGATAAATCCCTCCACTCAGCCTTCCGATGGGGCCAAAAGATCAAAAGCTTTACTCGAGCTAACGCTCATCGTGGTGAGTGGTGGGAGTTAGCTTGCCAGCGATGGCGGCCGGAAGTCGGTCAGATTCGCCGGATCTATTCTTGAGTTTGGCCACCACCGCCTGCGGTGATCACTTGCACATTCATCCTCGGCGTCGCCAGATCCAGGCCGGCCTCATCCAGATGCCGTTTCAGCGACAGGTTGAACGCCCGTGAAACTTCCCACTGTTTGATCGGTGCTGTCTTGAACCTTGCGCGCAGTATCGCGTTGCCGGATTCGAAGCTTTCCACGCCCTGAAATTCCAGCGGCGACCAGATGTTGCGGCGTTGCAGCGGATCTGTGCGCATTTTCTGGCCGACGTCGCGCATCAGTTTGATGGCTTCGTCGATGCTCATGTTGAACGGCACGGCCACGCGGAAGATCGCGTAGCCGAATTCGCGGGAGTAGTTCTTGATGCTTTTGATTTCGCTGAACGGGATGGTGTGGACGATGCCGTCAATGTCCCGCAGGCGAACGGTGCGGATGGTCAGGCCTTCGACGGTGCCCAGGTGGCCGCCGACGTCGACGTAGTCGTCGATGGCCAGGGAGTCTTCGATGATGATGAACAGGCCGGTGATCAGATCCGCTACGAGCGACTGGGCGCCGAAGCCGATGGCCAGACCGATCACGCCGGCACCGGCCAGCAGGGGCGTGACGTTCATGCCCATGTTTGCCAGGGCGACGATCAGGGCGATGATGAAGATCGCCACGAAAAGCACGTTGCGGATCAGCGGCATCATGGTTTGCGCGCGGGCGTTGGCCAGGCCTTTGCGGGAGCGGGTGAGGGCGTGGTGGACGGCGGTGTCGCTGAGAATCCAGATCAGCCACGCGAAGATCAGCGTACCGATCAGGCTGAAGATTTTTACGCTGACGTCGTGGCCTTCGCCTTCGGTGAAGCCGATCAGTGACATGCCCCAGACCCGCAGGCCGAGTTCGATGAAAGCCAGCCACACCAGTAAATGGGCGAGGGTGTAGAAAAAGCTTTTCAGGCGCTCGGAATACAACGCATGACGTTTCGGGCCACGTTGGGGGCTGAGGGCGTGGCGGCGGACGAGGCCGTTGATGACCATGCACAACACCAGCAGCACGGTGCAGATCAGTGACTGGCGCAGTGCGGTGCTGGTGTCGCCGGCGGAGATGAAGGTGGCGAAGAGGGAAATGCCGACCAGCACCAGTGCCGGGACGTACCAGAAGGTGCCGAGGATTTCGATGGTGTCGCTGAGGGCGCGGCGGGTCAGGCGCCGGGACAACGGCTGGTTGCGGATCAGGTGGGCGATCGGCCGGCGGAAGCGCAGGATGAACAGCCCGGTCGACAGCGCCGCAAGGACATTGGCGACGGTGGCGGCGGTGTGGGCCAGGTGCACACCGAGGCCGGCCACCAGTCGCGGATCGCTCAGGGCTTCACCGAAGGCGGCGAAACTGCCGATCAGCCATAACGGGCGGAAGGCCTGGTGACGCAGGATGTACAACGCGCGATGGCGGTGCGGGCCGTCGAGTACGGAAAAGGCGATCACGCAGATGGCCGAGAAACAGGTGCCGACCACCAGCGCATACGCCAGCACCATCGCCAGGCTTTTGCCCAGTGACGAGGGCAGTGCGTAGCTCATGTAAACCGTGATCACCAACGCGATCAGCCATGGCCCGAGCTTGCGCAGGGCGAAGCGCAACATGTCGAGGGCCCGGGGATTTTGCGGCAGTTCTTCGGTCAGACCGAAGCGCATGCGTACCCGGTGGCCGAGCCAGATCAGCGCGGCGGCGAGCAGGCTCCAGACCGCGAGGATCACGGCGAAGGCGAAGATGATCGGCAGCCATTCGCTGGCCGGCAGCATCAGGCCTTTGAGCTCGTCCTGAGCCATGTCGAATTCGGCGGACCAGCGATTGAGCGGGCTGTCGGCGCCGGTGAACTGTTTTTCGAAGCTGGCGAGGGTGCCGCCGATCAGTCCCAGCACGCCTTCTTCCGGGCTGGCCTGGGCCTTTTTCGTGGCGTCGCGCAGTTTTTTCAGATCGGTCAGCAACTGGGCGCGTTGCTTGTCGTTTTCCAGCGACTTGATGACTTCGTCCAGGGACTGGCCGAGCGGTGCCTGGGCTTCGGGCTGAGTATTGCCTGAGCCTGTGAGCAGGCCCGGCAGACCGGCAGCATCGGCAGGTGCCGGCGACATCAGGGTCATCAGGCAAACGAGAAACAGGCAGGGCAGGGCAAAAAGACGAGCGAACACTAGGCGGTCAACCTCGCAAGGGGCGGATCGGGCGAGTGTACGAGCCCGCCGGATTCAATGCGAGCCGGGGGCGGATTTATTCGTTGAGTTTGGCGAGGATCTTGTAGACCACGGTGGCCAGGATCATCAGCATGCCGATCCACATGGCGAACACACCGGCGTTCTTGTCACGGAAGTTGAAGCCGATGGCCAGCAGAATCATTCCGCACAGGATGGGAATGAGCATGGAGTGAAACGCAGACATCGAGATCATGGCGACAGCCTTGTCGAAGGAAATGATTTAAGTCTAGGTGGGATTTGGCCGACCGGTGGTGATCTGTATCAGAACCGAGCCGGTTTTACAGGCCGAGGGATCGCAGCCCGAAGCTGCGATCCCGACTGTGTCCTACGGCAGTTCGCGACTGGCGTAGAACGCGCTCAGCACTTTGACCAGGTGGGCCAGGTCGTGGCTGCCGCACAGTTCGCGGATCGAGTGCATGGCGAACGTCGGCAGGCCGATATCGACGGTGCGCACGCCCAGGTGGCTGGCGGTGATCGGGCCGATGGTCGAGCCGCAACCCATGTCGCTGCGTACCACGAAGCTCTGCACCGGGACTTCTTCGGCCATGCACAAATGGCGGAAGAAACCGGCGGTTTCACTGTTGGTGGCGTAGCGTTGGTTGCTGTTGACCTTGATCACTGGGCCGGCGTTGAGTTTCGGACCGTGATTGGCGTCGTGCTTTTCGGCGTAGTTCGGGTGCACGCCGTGGGCGTTGTCGGCCGAGACCAGCAGGGATTTCTGGATGGTGCGCACGAACTCGTCACCTTCCGGCAACAGACGGCGCAGGGTCTGTTCCAGCATCGGGCCATCAGCGCCGCAGGCAGAGCAGGAACCGACTTCTTCGTGGTCGTTACACACCAGCACGCAGGTCTCTTCGGTGTCGGCGGTCAGCAAGGCTTGCAGGCCGGCGTAGCACGACAGCAGGTTATCCAGGCGCGCACCGGCGATGAAGTCGCCATGCAAACCGATGACGGCGGCGCTTTGGGTGTCGTAGAAACTCAGCTCGTAATCCAGCACCACGTCGGCGTTGAGGCCATGCTCGCGAGCCAGTTGGTCGGTGAGCACCGCGCGAAAGTCCACCCGCTCATCACCGGCGAACTGCGCGAGAATCGGTGGCAGTTCGGTCTGGGCGTTGATGGCCCAGCCCTGGTTGGCTTCACGGTTGAGGTGAATGGCCAGGTTGGGAATGATCGCGATCGGGGCCTTGAAGTCGATCAATTGGCTTTCGACCTTGCCGTCACGGCGGAAGGTGACGCGGCCGGCCAGCGACAGGTCGCGGTCGAACCACGGTGCGAGCAGCGCACCGCCGTAGACTTCGACGCCGAGCTGCCAGAAGCCCTGGCGCTGCAGCTCAGGTTGTGGCTTGACTCGCAGGCACGGGCTGTCGGTGTGGGCGCCGACCAGACGGATGCCGTCGTGCAGCGGTGAGTTGCGGCCCATCTTGATCGCGACAATCGAGGAATCGTTACGGGTGACGTAGTAACGACCATTGGCTTCGGTGTGCCAGGTTTCACGCTCGTCGAGGCGCACATAACCGGCGGCCTCCAGCCGTTGAACAAGGCTGGCGGTGGCGTGGAACGGGGTAGGGGAGGCCTTGAGGAAGTCGATCAGGCCTTGGTTCAACTCTTCGCGCATAAGAAGCTCCAGACAGCAATGGGCGGGAGTTTAACGCATCGGCCTGATGCTTGGGACAAGACATGTGCCACTCGCATCAACGAGCGGCGGCCACCCTTTTTTTCAGATAGTTCATGATCACTTTTTCGTCTTCAGGCTTGTCCGGACGAGGCAGTTGTTTTGGCCAGCGGCTCTGATTGAGCAGCTTTTTCTGGCGGCTCTCGTCCCAGCGCAGAATCTCCCGCGACGCGCATTCCCACCATTCATGACGACAGGCGCTGTAGTAGGGGTGATCCATCACCGACCGATTTGCATCGATGTATTGAACCAGGCTGCTCGGGGGGCTGGTGAACAGGGTGTCGGTGTCGACGAACAGGGTTTTCTCGGCCAGTTGCATACCGGCGGCAATCGCGCAGGCCTTGCGCCGATGGTGGTAGCCGTTGTGTCCCTGCCAGCGCGTCAGGGTCGCTTCGTCGAGCAACACGGTGTCGACCGGCCAGCCTTCGTAGTCCTGCGGCCGGTCAGTGAGAATCCTGATCGCCGGACGTTTGCCGTTTTTGGCCTGGGACAGGGCGGTGAGGATGCTGAACTTGGCTTCGCGCCGGTAGACATCCTGATTGCCGTAAATCAGGTAGAGCAGTTGATGACGGGTCTTCTTGACGGGTGTTGCCAGGGAATCAGTACAACTCATCCGGAACAAAATCCTTTAAAACGGGCGACTGCCGGTCAGGCAGTGCTTAAAACGGTGCCGGGCATTCGAAGCGCAAGCGTTCGCCGGACTGTGGGTGGGTGAAGCTGAGCATGCTCGCGTGCAGGCACAGTCGTGGCCAGGCCGCGAGGGCTTGCTCGTGGGCATAGAGGCCGTCACCGAGCAACGGATGGCCGATCGACAGCATGTGCACCCGCAACTGGTGCGAGCGGCCGGTGATCGGCGTGAGTTCGACGCGGCACCAGTCGCCGCAACGCTCCAGTACACGCCAGAAAGTCAGCGCGTGCTTGCCGAGTTCGTGATCCACCACATGGCGCGGTTTGGTCGGCGGGTCGTAGCGCAACGGCAAGTCGATGCTGCCGCTGTCCAGTTCCGGCTGGCCCCAGCAGAGCGCGGTGTAGGCTTTCTCTGTTTCACGATCATGAAACTGGCGTGACAGTTCGCGGTGGGTATCGGCGTCGCGGGCCAGCAGGATGATCCCCGACGTTTCCCAGTCCAGGCGATGGACGATTCGCGCTTCCGGGTAGCCGTTTTCCTGCAGGCGGGTGATCAGGCAGTCCTTGTTGTCGTCGGCCCGGCCGGGGACGGAGAGCAACAGGGTCGGTTTGTTCACCACCAGAACGGCGGCGTCCTGATGAATGATTTGGACGTTGGACAACGGCATTAAAACAGCCTCGTAACAAATGCCAACGGCGGCTCAGGGCCCCTCCACTATCGGAAGGGCCCTGAGCCGCCGTCGTTCCTGCCGGATCGACTCAGCGGTCTGGCAGGGTGATGTTGAGTTCCAGAATCGAGCAGCTGCCCTGGCTCTCCAGTGCCACGTGTACGTCGTCGTTGCCGATGTTGACGTACTTGCGGATCACTTCCACCAGTTCCTTCTGCAAGGATGGCAGGTAGTCAGGGGTGCTGCGCTGGCCGCGTTCATGCGCCACGATGATCTGTAGACGCTCTTTCGCGACCGAGGCGGTACTTGGCTTTTTGTTGGCACGAAAGAAGTCAAAAAGGTTCATTACCTACCTCCAAACAGACGCTCGAAGAATCCCTTCTTCTCGACATTCAGGAACCGGTGTTCTTTTTCCTTGCCCAGCAGGCGATCAACGGTATCGCTGTAGGCCTGGCCGGCGTCGCTTTGATCATCGAGGATCACAGGTACGCCCTGGTTGGAGGCCTTGAGTACGGCCTGGGATTCCGGAATGACGCCCAGCAGGCGTACGGCGAGGATTTCCTTGACGTCTTCGACGCCCAGCATTTCGCCTTTTTCGACGCGCTCCGGGTGGTAGCGGGTGATCAGCAGGTGTTCCTGGATCGGCTCTTCGCCTTTTTCGGCGCGACGGGACTTGCTGGCCAGCAGGCCCAGCATGCGGTCGGAGTCACGTACCGAGGACACTTCCGGGTTGGTCACGACGATCGCTTCGTCAGCGAAGTACATGGCCAGGTGCGCGCCTTTCTCGATGCCCGCCGGGGAGTCGCAGACGACGAACTCGAATTGCTCCTTGAGCTCCATCAGGACTTTTTCCACGCCTTCCTGGGTCAGCGCGTCCTTGTCGCGGGTCTGGCTGGCGGCCAGCACGTAGAGGTTTTCCAGGCGCTTGTCTTTGATCAGGGCCTGTTGCAGGTTGGCTTCGCCGTTCACCACGTTGACGAAGTCATACACCACGCGGCGCTCGCAACCCATGATCAGGTCGAGGTTACGCAAGCCCACGTCGAAGTCGACGATCACTGTTTTGTGGCCGCGCAGAGCGAGGCCGGTACCGATAGCGGCGCTGGTGGTGGTCTTACCCACACCACCCTTGCCGGATGTAACCACGAGAATCTTGGCCAAGGTGTTTCACCCCTAAGGAAGAAGGACTGTTCAGCCCCTGAAAAACATCTCTAGAAAACTACTGCAGTCGGACAGCCTTGGCTGGAATTCGGCTTTTGGCCTTTTTCCTACTTCGTTTGAGCCGTTTTCGCTACGTTTTAGAGATGCTTGGAAAATGCGGCAGTATCCGTTAAAGCCGAATGATGTTCAACACGTCGCCCGACAGGCTGACCTGTACGCCCGAGCCCCACATCGGATCGCGACGCAGGTCCTCGGAAACCTTGTAGTGGCCTGCGATGGAGATCAGTTCAGCGCTCAATTGCTGACAGAAAATCCGCGCCTTGGTGTCGCCCTTGACCCCGGCCAGCGCACGACCGCGCATCGGGCCGTATACATGGATGTTGCCATCGGCGAGAAGTTCCGCCCCCGGGCTGACCGAGGACACCACCACCAGATCGCCACCCTGGGCATATATCTGTTGGCCACCACGTACTGGCGTGGTGATGACGCGGGTCGGTTTGACGGCCGGCTCCGGCGGTTTTTCCGGCTTCTTCGGTGCGACGGGTTCAGCGCTTTCCAGCGGTCGTTCGCGGGCGCCGGACGGCGGCAGCACCGGGATGTCGATGGCGATGGCGGCGGCGATGTCTTCGATGCGGCTGGCGCGGATCGCCAGGGTGCGCAGGCCGTGCTGACGGCACACGCGCATCAGGCCCGGCAGGTCGACAGCGCCTTCGCCTGGCGGCAGTTTGTCCAGCGCCAGAACCAGCGGCGCGTTGCTGAAGAAATTCGGTGCCTGGGCGACTTTGGCGGCCAATTGCCGATCGAGGCTGTCCAGGTCGTTGCGGGACAGCTCCAGCACTGTAATGGCGAGCATGCTGCCCTTCAGCTGGAACACGGGATCTTGGTCTTTCGGTTCGGTTTGGCTCATGTCGGCATACAACGGCTTGTCACTAAAAGTGCCGAGACTTATAACGAGAACGCCCGCAGGCCGCAAGCCGGGTCGAACGATGTAGAATGCGCGGCCACTGTATTTACGGAAGCTTTAATGGATCGCCCGCGTTTTCGAAAAGCATTTCTTGCCCCGCGCTTCTGGCCGCTCTGGTGCGGCCTCGGGCTGTTGTGGCTGATCGTGCAACTGCCCTATCCGGCGTTGCTGGCCATCGGTCGTTTTCTCGGTGCCCTGATGTATCGCTTCGCCGGCGACCGGCGGCGCATCGCCAAGCGCAATCTGGAACTGTGTTTCCCGGAAAAGTCCGCCGCCGAACGCAAGCGCCTGCTCAAGGAAAACTTTGCCTCCACCGGCATCGCCTTCTTTGAAATGGCGATGAGCTGGTGGTGGTCGCGTCAGCGTCTGGCCAAACTGGCTCACGTCGAAGGTCTGGAGCATTTGCAAAAGGCCCAGCGCGAAGGCAAGGGCGTGATTCTGATGGCGGTGCATTTCACCACCCTGGAAATCGGCGCGGCGCTGCTCGGCCAGCAGCACACCATCGATGGCATGTACCGCGAACACAAGAATCCGCTGTTCGACTTCGTCCAGCGTCAGGGTCGCGAGCGGCACAACCTCGATTCGCTGGCGGTGGAGCGTGACGACGTGCGTGGCATGCTCAAGCTGCTGCGTTCCGGCCGGGCGATCTGGTATGCACCGGATCAGGACTACGGCGCCAAGCAAAGTATCTTCGTGCCGCTGTTCGGCATTCAGGCTGCAACGGTCACCGCCACCAGCAAGTTCGCCCGGTTGGGCAAGGCGCTGGTGGTGCCGTTTACTCAGGAGCGTCTGGCCGACGGCAGCGGTTATCGTCTGGTGATTCATCCGCCGCTGGAAGGTTTCCCGGGCGAGACCGAAGAGGAAGATTGCATCCGCATCAATCAGTGGGTCGAAAGCGTGTTGCGTGAATGCCCCGAGCAATACCTGTGGGCGCACCGACGCTTCAAGAGCCGGCCACCGGGCGAGCCGAAGCTGTACGCCAAACGCGGTTGATTTGACCCATCCCCACAAGCACCACGGAGCGTTGCGATGAGCCCAGCTGAACCGGTCACAGGTTTGATTCTTTCCGGCGGTGGGGCTCGGGCGGCGTATCAAGTGGGAGTGCTGGCGGCGATCGCCGAATTGCTGCCATTGGGGGCGGACAATCCGTTTCCGGTGATCGTCGGCACTTCTGCTGGTGCCATCAACGCGGTCAGCCTGGCCAGCGGTGCCACGGATTTTCGCGCCGCCATCGAACGTCTGACGCTGTTCTGGCAAGGCTTTCGCAGCCATCGCGTGCTGCGCAGCGACTGGCCGGGGGTGATCCGCCAGGCCAGTCGTTTTGTCAGCCACAGTCTGTTGGGCATGGGCCGGCAAGTGCCGGTGGCGCTGCTCGACAGTTCGCCGCTGCGTCATCTTCTCAATGAAAAACTGCACATGCCCGGCATCGCCGAATCCATCGCGCGCAAGCAATTGCACGCGGTTGCAGTGACGGCATTCGGCTACGAGTCCGGGCAAGCGGTGACCTTCTACCAGGGCGGCGGCACCATCGATTCCTGGCTGCGTCACCGTCGCATCGGCGTGCCGACGCATTTGTCGGTTGAGCACTTGCTGGCCAGTTCGGCGATCCCCCTGTTGTTCGCGCCGGTGAAAATCGGCGAGGAGTATTTTGGCGATGGCGCGGTGCGGCGGTCAGCGCCGATCAGTCCGGCGCTGCATCTGGGGGCGAGCCGGGTGCTGGTGGTGGGTGTCAGCGGCAACCCGCGCGGATTTGACCCGGCGCAACCACTGGAGCGCACCTACACCGGTCAACAGCCGACACTGGCGCAGATCGGCGGGCACATGCTCAACAGCACCTTTATTGATAGCCTGGAAAGCGATATCGAACTGCTTCAGCGTCTCAACCAGTTCAGCCGGCTGATGCCCGAAGGCACGCCGACCCGCGCGCTGGGTGTGGCGCCGGTGGAAGTGCTGGTGATTTCACCAAGTCAGCCGATCGATGAAATCGCGGCGCGGCATCGCCAGGAACTGCCGGCGGCGTTGCGGTTGTTCTTGCGTGGGCCGGGGGCGACCAAGACGAGCGGGGCAGGGGTGTTGAGTTACTTGCTGTTCGAGGCGGGGTATTGCAGCGAATTGATCGACCTTGGGCGGCGCGATGCCTTGGCCAAGCGCGATGAGCTGTGCCGGTTTCTCGGGATCGGCGAGGCGCTTGTTCCCGCTTGAGATTTGGGCGCAGCAATCGCTGGCAAGCCAGCTCCCACAGGGTTCTGCGGTGTACACAACCGCTGTGAACGGCGCGTGACCCTGGGGGAGCGAGCTTGCTCGCGATGGCGTCCATAAGGACGCCGCCGGATCAGAAGTGGAACTTCACCAGGAAGCTGGTCACGTTCTGATTGGTGGTGAAGGCACGGGTATCATCGATCCCGTACTTGTCTTTCCAGTAGTCGTATTCAACACCGACGTACAGCTGCTTCTCGCCGAAATTCAGCGCCTTGCCCAGGTCGTATTTGACCTGTGGGTTGAAGTGCAGGTTGGCGTGGTATTCGCCCTTGCTGTTAACGTCGTTGTCGACCACCCAGTCCATGAAACCATCGATCAGGATGTTCGAGTCGCCGACCGGAATGGTGTAAGACCAGACCGGTGTGATCTGCCAGACATTGTCGCCCGGACGCGAGCCTTCGGTGTGACGCTGATAGAAGTTCAACTGGAAGTAGTCGAAGCCGGGAATCGCCAGGTCGAAGCCTGGACCGATCAGGTAGGACTCGACGTCGCCTTCGCCGAACTCGTAGGTCATCGCCAGCAGCACGTCTTTGACCGGGCCGAATTCGATCTTCTGATCGAGGATCTTGCCTAACGACAGGCGTGGACTGAATTCGCCGTAGTAAGTGTTGTTGCCGACACCACCGTCAGGCTTGCCGTTGTAGAAAATCTTGTCGACGAACAAAAAGTTGTCCCCGTACTTCCAGGCATCGGCGTGCTCGAAGGTGACGGTCTGCTGGATGGCCGGGTTGACCTTGAAGTCCTTGCCGTAAAGGTAGGTCAGGCTGTTGTTCTGCCATTGCAGCAGACCGTCGGCCATGGCCTGACCCCCTGCCAGCAGCGATCCCGCGAGCATCAGGCTGGTGCACATACGTTTCATTCGGTTGCTCCCAAAGTAGGTGTTCCACGTTTATTTTTTTGAGTCGGCGCTCTGGTGTGGCGCCTTTTTTCGTTGCAGCAAAAATCATCCATCCGGTCAGCTTTCATGCTGTTAGCAAGAGCTGAGCCAAGGCTTTTCGAAAAACAAAAAAACGCCCGTCGGCTGCTGAAAAACAGTCGATTGAGCGTGTTTTCGGGATGCCTCGGTACTGACCGCGGCCGGGATAAGTTGGCTTTTCGGTCAGGAATTAAATTCGGGCTTTTTTTTAGACCGAATTCAGGAGGCCGCGGAGAATACTGACTCAACGGCCAGGCCTCAAGTGCCCCGCAACAGAGCACCGACGACAGGTAAGGCGCACGGTTGCGGGTCATCTTAGAAGTGCACCTTCACCAGCAGGCTGGCGGTGTTCTGATTGGTGTCGAAACTGTGGGTGTTTTCGATGCCGTATTTATTTTTCCAGTAGCTGTATTCGGTGCCGACGTACACCTGCTTTTCGCCCCAGCCAAGGGCTTTGCCCAGGTCGTATTTGATCTGCGGGTTGATGTGCAGGTTGGCGTGATAGGTGCCGCGCGAGTTCTGGTCGTTATCGACCACCCAGTCCAGATAGCCGTCGATGAGCAGGTCGGAATTGCCCACGGGAATGCTGTAGGACCAGCCGGGAGTGATCTGCCAGACGCCATCGCCGGGGCGCGGGCCTTCGGTCTGGCGGCGATAGAAATTCAGGGTGAAATAGTTGAAACCCGGCACCTTGAGGTCGAAGCCGGGACCGATCAGATAGGCCTCGCTGTCGCCTTCGCCGTACTCGTAGGTCATGGCCAGCAGCACGTCCCTGATCGGGCCGAACTCCAGCTTCCTGTCGAGGATCTTGCCGAACGACAGGCGCGGGCTGAATTCGCCGTAGAACGCGTGGGGGCCTTTGTTGCGGTCTTCCTTACCGTTGTAGAAGATCTTGTCGACGAACAGGAAGTTGTCACCGTATTTCCATTTGTCGGCGTGCTCGAACGTCACCGTCTGCTGGATCGACGGGTTGATCGCGAAGTTCTTGCCGTACAGGTAGCTCAGGCTGTTGGTCTGCCACAGCAATAAATCGCCGGCCATGGCCTGGGATGCGGCCAGCAGGCCGCCGCTCAACAACACGTTGGTTTGAGTCCGGATCATCTGTTGCTCCCTCTTATTTTTATTGTTTGAGGCAAAGCTGTCGCGAGGGGCTGGCGTTGGCGAGCCCCTTTTTTTCTCTTCGGATCAGTGCGGGTGTGCGTGGCAGTCGTTGATCGCGGCGCGTTCGGCGCCACCGAGAATGTTGAACAACAGGTTCAGCGTCAGCGCGCTCAGGGTGGCCATGGCGATCCCGCTGTGGGTGATCGGGCTCATCCACAACGGCAGGTGGGCGAAGAATTCCGGACGGACCACGGGAATCAGGCCCATGCCGATGCTCACCGCCACCAGCAATTGATTGCGCCGGTCGCCAATGTCGGCTTCCTGCAAAATCTTGATGCCGGTCGCCGCCACCATGCCGAACATCGCGATCGCCGCCCCGCCCAGCACCGCCGGTGGAATCGACGCCACCAGGAACGCCGCTTTCGGCAGCAGGCTCAGGACGATCAGCAAGCCGCCGGCAACGATGGTCACCGAGCGGCAGCGCACGCCGGTCATCTGCACCAGTCCGATGTTCTGCGCGAAGGAAGAGTGGGTGAAAGTGTTGAAGAATCCGGCGAAGAACGATGCCCCGGCATCACACAGCAGTCCGCGACGCAGCATGCGCGGGCAGACTTCCTGGCCGGTGATCTTGCCCAGCGCAAGGAACATCCCGGTGGACTCGACGAAGATGATCACCACCACCAGGCACATCGACAAAATCGGCGCCAGTTCGAACTTCGGCATGCCGAAATGCAGCGGGGTGACGAACTGAACCCATGGCGCGTTGGCCATGCCGCTCAGGTCGACCATGCCGATGGCGCCGCAGAGCACGTAGCCCAGGCACATGCCGATCAGCACGGAAATGTTGACCCAGAAACCGCGCATGAAGCGGTGGATCAACAGAATGGTGGCCAGCACCAGTGCGGCGATGGCCAGGTAAATCGGTGAACCGAATTGAGCGGCGCCAGCGCCGCCACCGGCCCAGTTCACGGCCACGGGAAACAGCGACAAACCGATCGAGGTGATGACCGTGCCGGTCACCAGGGGAGGGAAGAAGCGTACGACCTTGGACATGAACGGCGCGATGATCATGCCGAAGAACCCGGCGGCGATGGTTGCGCCGAAGATTCCCTGGAGACCGATGCCGGGCATGCCGGCCATGGCGACCATGCTGCCGACGGCGGCAAAACTGGCGCCCATCATCACCGGCATGCGAATGCCCATCGGGCCGATCCCCAAGGATTGCACGATGGTGGCGATGCCGGCGACCAGCAGGTCGGCGTTGATCAGGAAGGCAATTTCTTCACGACTCAGGCCAGCGGCCTGTCCAATGATCAGCGGTACCGCGATGGCGCCGCCGTACATCAGCAGTACATGTTGCAAACCGACCAGGATCAGTTGCAAAAGGGGCAAACGCTGAATGGCGGGTGCGTCGGGGATGCGCGCTTTGGACAGCTCGGACATGCAACACCTCGGATCTTTTTTATTCTTGTGATGAACAGCTGCCGGGTTGCTCACAGCTGTTTCTTTGCATCAGGTAAACCGCGTTGCGGCTGATCGCTGGCAAGCCAGCTCCCACACAGGCAGTGCAAAATCCTGTGGGAGCCGGCTTGCCAGCGATGTTTTTACGGCTTAGTTGGTCTGGGCTCCCTGGGCGATCCATGCACCGATCAGGTCACGTTCCTGCTGGGTCATCTGTGTGATGTTGCCCAGTGGCATGATCTGCGTGGTGATGGCTTGCGCCTGGATCCGCGCCGCGTTCTGGCGGATCTGCTCGGGGGTGTCGAACATCACACCGGCCGGTGCAGCGCTGAACAGCGGGCTGGTCGGTTTGGCCGAGTGGCAGACCGCGCAGCGTTCCTGGATCACGTTGTGCACCTTGTCGAACGCAGGGCCGGCGTTGGAGGCCTGAGCGGGAGCGGCGGCCGGTGCAGCAGGGGCTGCTGGCTGCGCCGCTTCAGCCGGTTTCGCGCGACCACCCAAAGCCGTTTCCGGCAGCGGCTGGTACTCGATTTTCGCAGGTGCCTTGGCCACGTCCGGAGCGGTCGACATCGGCGCAGGGCCGGTGACGTACGCCAGACTGATCATGCCCACTGCTGCCACTGGCAGGGTCCAGGCAAATTTGTGGCTGTCGTGACGGGTGTTGAAGTAGTGACGCACCAACACCGCCAACACTGCGATCCCGGCCAGGATCAGCCAGTTGTACTGGCTGCCGTAAGTGCTCGGGAAGTGGTTGCTGATCATGATGAACAGCACCGGCAGGGTGAAGTAGTTGTTATGACGCGAACGCAGCAGGCCTTTGGCCGGCAGGGCCGGATCCGGCGTGCGGTTCTCGGCAATCGCGGCAACCAGTGCGCGCTGCGCTGGCATGATGATGCGGAACACGTTGCCGACCATGATGGTGCCGATGATCGCGCCGACGTGCAGGTACGCACCACGACCGCTGAACACCTTGCTGAAGCCATACGCCGCGCCGATGATCAGCACGAACAGGATGAAGCCGAGCAGGGCGGGTTTCTTGCCGAGGGGTGAATCGCAAAGGAAGTCGTAGATGAACCAGCCGGCGATCAGCGAACCGATGCCGATGGCCACGCCTTCAGGGCCGGTCAGGCCGCTGCCGGGTGCCACGAGATAGAGCACGGGGTTGGAGTAGAACACCACGCACAGCAGCGCGATCCCCGACATCCAGGTGAAATAGGCTTCCCATTTGAACCAGTGCAGGTTCTCCGGCATCGACGGAGGGGCCAGTTTGTATTTTTCCAGGTGATAGATACCGCCGCCGTGGATCGCCCACAGATCACCGGCAAGACCGGTTTTCGGGTTGACGCGGTTGAGGTTGTTCTCCAGCCAGACGAAGTAGAACGACGCGCCGATCCAGGCCACGCCAGTGATCATGTGAACCCAGCGCACGCTCAGGTTCAGCCATTCCAACAGATGTGCTTCCACAGTCTTTACCTCTCGCCTGTCACTCTTGTTGTCGAGTGATCAGACCTTCTCTTATTGGTGGGGGGCGAGGATCAAACGCTCATCCTCTTTGAAAAAATGCTCATCGCAGTTATTGCCTGTGCCACTGCGATCAACCACCAGGAAGTCATCCCGCTTTTCGATCGTCAGCACCGGGTGGTGCCAGACGCCGCGATGGTAATTGATGCCCTGCCTGCCGTTGGTGACGAAGGCGCGGACCAAGCCTGATACAGGTACATCGCCAAGTGGCGCGACCACGATCAGAAAGGGGTTGCCGAGCAGCGGAATGAAAGCCTGGCTGCCCAGCGGATGGCGTTCCAGCATGCTGACGGTCAGCGGCATGTCCTGCGCGTCGGCGCGGAAGATGCTGATGATCGCGTTGTCCTCTGGCGTCGCGGTTTCGACCGTCGCCAGTTTGTGGAAGCGCATGGTCGAACCGTTGTTGATCATGAAGTGATCGCTGCCGTCGGTTTCGATCACGTCACCGAAAGGGGCGAAGGCTTCTTTGGTCAGCGGTTCAATCGTCAGTGTGCGCATGCTGTTCTTCTTTTCCGAATTCTGTGTTGTTTGATCTGACGCTTTCGCGAGCAAGCTCGCTCCCACAGGAGTTGCGATCAATGTGGGAGCGAGCTTGCTCGCGAATGGTCGCGCCGCTTACTTCGCTACCTTGCCGAGAACGCGCAGGCGGCTCACGCCACCATCCGGGAACACGTTCAGACGGATGTGGGTGATCGGGCCCAGTGCCTTGATCTGCTCGACGAAGGTGTGTTCGGCGTGCATTTCCAGCTTCTGGCTTGGCAGCAGTTCGCGCCAGAACAACGACTGGGTTTCGATCTGGCTGTCGGTGCCGCCCTTGACGAACGCGCCCTGGATCGAGCAGCTGTCCGGGTAGTTGCCCTTGAAGTGCAGGGTGTCGACGATGATCTTTTCGATCTCGCCCGGATGGCCCAGCGCGACGATCACCCAGTCATTGCCTGGCGTGCGACGACGGGCGGTTTCCCAGCCATCGCCCATGTTGATGCCACGGCCCGGGTTGAGGATGTTGCTCATGCGGCCGAAGTGTTCGTCGGAGCAGGCGAGGGCGCGGCCACCGTTGAGGGCTGCTGCCAGGTCGACTTGCTCGTTGTCGCCAACTGCCGACCAGTCGCGGAACGGAATGCCGTACACGCGCAGACGGGCCACGCCGCCATCCGGGTAGATGTTGAAGCGCAGGTGGCTGAACGCCTTGTCGTTGCTGATTTCGTGGTAGTGGTGGCTGTTGCCTTGCAGTTCGACGGCCGACAGCACTTCTGTCCACTGGGTGTTTTCGTCCGGCTCGCCCGACGCCAGGAAGCACGCTTCCAGCGAGGCCGATGGCGGGAAGTTGCCGGTGAAGAATGAAGTGTCGATGTCCACGCCTTTGATCGAACCCGGCACGCCCAGGCGGATCACCGCGCTGTCATAGCCTTCGAAGCGCTTGCGGCGGGACTCCCAGCCGTCCATCCACTTGCCGTTGTCATCGAACACGCCCTCCTTCCACACGGCCGGGGTCGGCTGAAACAGACGATTGGCGTCTGCGAACCAGTCATCGGTGACCGAGATGATTTTGGTGCCCAGACGGGCGTCGGCCAGGTTGACGAACTTCTCGAAAGGTACGGCGTAAGCTTTCATTCTTCTTGTCTGCCTTTAAATAAGTGGCTGGGGATGCTTGCAAGGCCCTGGGAAACGCAAGCGTTCTAGAGGTTTCTCGGGCCAGGCTTGCTAGAGAGTCAGTAATCGGAACAGGGCGATCTTGTTGATCTCCGCCAGCGCGCATTTGAACTCGGTGTCGACCGGGTTGTGAATGCGCGTTTCGAACGCCGCGAGGATCTGATGCCGGTTGCTGCCTTTTACCGCCATGATGAAGGGAAACTTGAACTTGGCTTTATAGGCGTCGTTCAGCTCGGTGAAGCGCTGGAACTCTTCGGCCGTGCATTGGTGAATACCGGCGCCAGCCTGTTCATTGGTGCTGGCTTCGGTCAACTCGCCCTGGACGGCAGCTTTGCCGGCCAGGTCCGGGTGAGCGTTGATCAGTGCCAGTTGACTGGCGTGATCGGCGCTCAACAGGATGTCGCTCATGCGCTGGTGCAGGGTTTCGATCTGGTCGATCGACGCGTCCTGGCCCAGGTCGAAGGCCTTCTCGGCCACCCATGGCGAATGTTCGTAGATGTCGGCGAAGGCTTTGACGAAGGCGTCGCGGCTCAGGGTCGACGGTTTCAGGGTTTGAAAGGTGCTCATTTGGCAGCCCCTTGGTACGGGTGGGTTTCGTGCCAGTGACGCGCGATGTCGACGCGGCGGCTGAACCACACCTGTTCATGACTTTTAGCGTATTCGATAAAGCGCTTGAGCGAAGCCAGACGCGCCGGACGGCCCACCAGACGGCAGTGCAGACCGATCGACAGCATCTTCGGCGCTTCGGCGCCTTCGGCATAAAGCACGTCGAACGCATCCTTGAGGTATTCGAAGAAATCGTCGCCCTTGTTGAAACCCTGGACCTGGGTAAAGCGCATGTCGTTGGTGTCCAGGGTGTACGGGATCACCAGGTGCGGTTTGCCGGTCGGGTTGTTCGGTTCCCAGTAGGGCAGGTCGTCGTCGTAGGTGTCGCAGTCGTAGAGGAAACCGCCTTCTTCCATCACCAGGCGACGAGTGTTCGGGCCGGTGCGGCCGGTGTACCAGCCCAGCGGGCGCTCGCCGGTGAGTTCGGTGAGGATGCGGATCGCTTCGAGCATGTGCTCGCGTTCCTGCGCCTCGTCCATGTACTGGTAGTCGATCCAGCGATAACCGTGGCTGCAGATCTCGTGACCGGCATCGACCATCGCGCGGATCACGTCCGGGTGACGCTGGGCGGCCATGGCCACGGCAAAGATGGTCAACGGAATGTCGAATTCCTTGAACAGTTTCAGAATCCGCCAGACGCCGGCACGGCTGCCATACTCGTAAAGCGACTCCATGCTCATGTTGCGCACGCCTTGCAGAGGCTGGGCCGCGACCATTTCCGAGAGGAAGGCTTCCGATTCTTTGTCGCCGTGCAGAATGTTGCGCTCGCCGCCTTCTTCGTAATTGAGTACGAACGACAGGGCGATCCGGGCGTTACCCGGCCAGTGTGGGTGAGGAGGGTTACTGCCGTAACCGATCAGGTCGCGTGGGTAGTCAGCGCTCACTGCAGTCTTCCTTCTTATTCGTTGACAGATTGTGTGGCGCCCTGAAATTTGGATGGCAGGCTGGCGTCACAGCGATGGGCTGATTGTATACAACTTTATTCTCAATTTGTAAGCCTGATTTTTCGCATTTTTCGCCGGCTGTCATCTTTTGCTGTTAATGGCGTGAACCTGCAAGAAACCTGCCTGACCAGTCAGCTAATGGATTGGGGGTTCAATGAATGCAAGGTTGCACGGCAAATCACCGGAAAATCGAAGGATGGCGGGGGTGGCAGGAAAAATGTCGTTTTTATTGTGTACAATTTTTTTGAAAAGTGTCTTAATCAATCGCTCGCCGCAGCTTTTCGTGCTCCGAAACGGTGCGGTCTCCTTTTCAACTGACTTCGGGAGGCGCGAAGTCTGACTGCTCCACGCAGGCAGGCGCGCAGAATCAATGGGACGTTTGACAACACACGTTTTGGACGCTGCACACGGTTGCCCGGGCAGCTCGATCAAGGTCGAGCTGTACCGCGTTGAAGGTTCGCACCTGGAATTGGTCGCCAGTGCGCTTACCAACAGCGATGGCCGGGTTGATGCGCCGCTGCTGCAAGGCGATGACTACCGTACCGGTGTCTATCAGGTTCAGTTCCACGCCGGCGATTATTACCGCGCCCGTGGCGTCCAGTTACCGGAGCCGGCATTCCTGGACGTGGTCGTACTGCGGTTCGGCATCTCTGCCGAACAGGATCACTACCACGTACCGTTGCTGATCTCGCCTTACAGCTATTCCACCTATCGGGGCAGCTGACCCCCAAGCGGCTGCCCCTGCCGGGAAGCGACTGCGCATATAGCTTCTTTGGTCTTTCGCCCGCTCACACTGCGGGCTTTTTTTCGTGCCCCGAAAGACGTCCCGGATTAACGGTCGGGAAGCGCTCCAAACTTCGAATCATCATCCCTGACGATGAAAACGGAATCGGTCTGCGAAGCCAGGATCTGCGATCCTCCCTTGAGCCAGACCAGCCTTTTTTCGGCATGCGCCTGAAGCATTTCCTGATGGGCCGAATAGCCAACCTGAGTGGTCAGGCGCATATCGGCTGCCTCGGGAGCGAACCTCAAGTGTTGGTAAATTTTCTTTCCTCTGATGCGGTACAGGCTGATGAAAAAAACAAAAGGATGATTCTTGCGACGAAACACCAGCGCCGGATAAGCATCTGCCTGGGTCGGGGTAAAAACGTCATAACCCTGCCGGTTCAGGACACCGGCCATGACGCGCTTGAGTTCTGTGCCTGACTGCGTTGTTTTGAAATAGTCCCATTCCTTCTTCGTCAGATCGAAGTCCAGTCGCTGGAGAGGACCTTCCGGGGACGCGGAGGGTAGTTCCAGAATCCGGTTGAATCCCCCCTCGCTGGTGGTTGGCAGTATCGGGAGCATCAGTAACGGATCGGCCAGCTCCGGGCGGGGAGTGCTGTTGCCACTTTTCCAGTCATTGAATGTCTGCCTGAGCCGGGTCAGGCCGACGCTGGTTGCCATGTCCCCTTCATTGGCCAGACCGAATTGATGCCTGGCCACCTTGTTCACTGAGGTTTCGGACAGTTGAGGAAAAAAAGTGGCGATGTATTGCTTCAGTGGATGTTGGAAGGGGAGATTCGGATCTATCTCCCACTGATTGGCGGGCGGAACGCGGATCGCGCCTCTGGGTTGCTGCATCAGGTCTGTGCCAAGGATGCGTTCCATGTAATCGAAATCGTATACCCAGTGGTTCGGATTCTTGATGTAGGCGATCGGGTGATCCGGGTCGCTGCCTCGAGGCATCAGTGGAAACCGGATGCCATCGACTTCAATGCTGCCGAAGGGAGCGTGCTCGAGTGAAACACCCCAGTTTTTCCAGGGATCGGACCACTCATCATCCGTCGTAGTGGCAGAGCGTTTGGGCGCGACAATCTCTTCAGGATCTTCATCCGGGTTGCGCAGGCGTTTGAGCGTTAATGTGGAATCGCTGCTGCCAGCGCTGTTGTCAGTGGGTTTGACGCGCCACAAGAGCGAGCCCTCAACCTGTTCGACGCGTGGCCCGGTGGGTCTGTGGTCGCTGTTCAATCGGGCCCGAAAATGGTTTTCCGAATCGATGCCCAGCAATATCGTCCCCCCTTCCTGGAGGTCGACGAAGTGCCTTTGCGTCCCGAGTTCTCGAATGCCGGAAAGTGCATTTGGCGCCGGTAGTCGGGACAAGTGATTGGGCGGAAGGAAAAAGTGCTCGATCGGTGCATGGGTGATGACAGGGGTGATATGGGTGTCGCCCGGAAGATCGACGATCTCTAAAGCCAATGGTTGGGAGGAGGATGATTGAGCTGGCGGGTCGACAGAGATTCTGCCTGCATCGTCGAGGGCGACGTTCAGCGGCAGCCTGTGCAGCGGCGGTAGCCCGACATCGGGACGGGTGAAAGGCGTTTCGGGGGAGGTGGTCGAGGCACCGGGTTTTATCGGGCGTTTGGGGCTCATGGGTATTTCGCTCGCAAGGTTGATTCACGTTGATCTGGCCAGAAGGGCCGGATGTTCGGTGAATCAACGTCGCGAAGTGCGGTACATATATCTATGTGTGAGGCGAAATGTAGTCGGGTGTTGCCCGCCCTCTGTGGCCTCAGTGACTGCTCAACAACGAAGCTGCCCCAGCGCCGCCGAACAAACCGGCACTGATGCGGTTGAACCAGCTCTGGCCCTTGCCGCTGCGCAGGTAGCGTGCTGCACCGTGAGCGCCGAGGCCGTAGGTCAACTTGCACAGCAGATCAAGCACTGTCCAGGTCGCAATCATCACCAGCAGTTGTGGCAGAAACGGCTGCTCGGCATTGAGGAACTGCGGCAGGAAAGCGGCGAAGAACAGGATGTCTTTCGGGTTGCTGGCGCCCAGCATGAATGCACGTCCAAAGAGCGCGCGAAAGCGTGGAACAGGCGCCGCCTGCGGTACTTCTGCGCCAACCGATGGCTGACGCGATTGCTGCCAGCTCTGCCAGGCGAGGTAGAACAGGTACAGCGCACCGACGATCTTCAATGCGCTGAAGAGTTTTTCCGAGGCCAGCAGCAGGGCGCCCAACCCCAGTGCCGAAGCGCTGAGCAGGCAGATCGACGCACTCACACCTCCCAGAAAGGCCGGATAGGAACGGCGCAAACCGTAATTCAGACTGTTGCTGATCATCAGCAACGACAGCGGCCCCGGAATCAGGATCACCACCAGCGCAGCGCCGCTGAACAGCAGCCAGGTTTCCAGACTCATCACTTGCTCCTTTTTATCGTTATCAAGAATGTGCAAAAGCCCCACCCGTTGGGGTGAGGCTGTTTTGAAGCGTGAACCGCGTAGCGCTTACAGGAAGATGAACTTGGCGATGAAGATCGCGCAGAGCACCCACAGGCTGACGGAGATCTCTTTGTATTTACCGGTGCCGGCCTTCAGCGCGACATAGGTAATGAAGCCCAGCGCGATACCGTCGGCAACCGAGAAGGTCAGCGGCATCATGATCGCGGTGACGATCGCCGGAATGCTGTCGGTCGCTTCGTCCCATTCGATGTGCGCCATGCCGCCCATCATCAGCATCGCTACGTAAATCAACGCGCCGGCGGTGGCATAGGCGGGAATCATGCCGGCCAGCGGTGCAAAGAACATCGCGGCTATAAATAGCACACCCACGGTGACTGCGGTAAGACCAGTCCGACCACCAGCCGCTACACCGGCAGCACTTTCCACGTAACTGGTGACCGGCGGAACGCCGACGACTGCACCGAATACGCTGGAGGCGGAGTCGGCTTTCATCGCGCGGGAAAGGTTTTCGATGCGGCCGTCAGCGTTCACCAGGTTGGCGCGCTGGGCGACGCCCATCAGGGTGCCGGCGGTGTCGAACATGTGTACGAAGAGGAACGCCAGTACCACGCTGATCATGCTGACGTTGAATACGCCGGCGACGTTCATGGCCATGAAGGTCGGCGCCAGGCTTGGCGGGGCGGACATGATGCCCTCGTAGTGCACCAGACCAATCCCCCAGCCGGCGAGGGTGACGGTGATGATGCTGATGAGGATCGCGCCAAACACTTTGTGGTAGCTGAGGATCGCGATCATCAGGAAGCAGATGGCGGCAAGCAGCGGGCCGGGTTCACGCAGTGAGCCGAGTTTGATCAGGGTGGCCGGGCTATCGACCACAATGCCGGCGGTTTTCAGGCCGATCAGCCCGAGGAACAGACCCACGCCGGCGCCCATTGCATAGCGCAGGCTGACCGGAATGCTGTTGAGCAGCCATTCGCGAATCCGCGAAAAGGTCAGGATCATGAACAGCACGCCCGAGACGAACACCGCACCGAGGGCGGTTTCCCAGTTGTAGCCCATGGTGCCGACCACGGTATAGGTGAAAAACGCGTTGAGGCCCATGCCCGGCGCCAGGCCTACCGGCCAGTTGGCGTAGAGGCCCATCAGCAGGCAGCCCAGCGCAGCGGCGATACAGGTGGCGACGAAGGCTGCACCGTGATCGATCCCGGCATCGGCCATGATGTTCGGGTTGACGAAAATGATGTAGGCCATGGTGATGAAGGTTGTCAGACCGGCAATCAGCTCGGTCTTCACCGTGGTGCCATGCAAGCTGAGTTTGAAGATGCGCTCAAGCAGGCCAGTGCGTAACGGCGGCGAGAGTTCCAGCGTCGATGCTTCGGATTTGCGGCTTTCCACAGCGAGTACTCCTCAAGAGTTTTATTGTTATTTCCAGGACCGGACCCATGAGGGGTGGCAGCGGCCCTTTGAGGCATACGCGAATTTGTTGACCATGCGGTCAGGAACTCGCACGCTGTGGATTATGCTTTTGTGTACAAATAAAGCAAATATTGTTTTTGATTTTGTGGACGAAAAGATCGGCGATCGAGCTATATCACTCGTTCGGGCGATTGGTTCCCAGCGCCAGATTCACCGCCAGCCAACCGTTGACCGCCGTTTCGCCGGCTTCGGCAAAGACCCGCTCGAGCAATTTCACCTGCTCGCGGCGCAGCGCCTGTTCGAATTTCGCACCTTCAACCGTCAGCTCCAGCAGGCGCTTGCGCTTGTCAGTCTCGGACGCCACGCTGTCCACCAGATGCATTTCCTGTAACTGACGCAACGGCATGTTCAGCGCCTGCTTGCTGACGCCGAGCAGCGCGAGCAATTCCTTGACGCTCAGGTTCGGGTAGCGGGCGATGAAAAACACAATGCGTTGGTGTACTCGGGACAAGCCGCGACGCTCAAGCATTTCATCGGCCTTGGCGGTGAATGCCTGGTAACCAAAGAAAAAGGCTTCCATGGCCTGTTGTTGGCTGGCGCAGTTTTTAAGGTCAAGCATATTGACGCTTCCAGTGAGGGTGTCGTAATTTCAGTCAACAAGTTTGACTCATTTTTCCCATGCCTCGCTAGCGGTGACTTCCATGGCTTTTTCCGAACGTGTCTCGCGCCTCAAAAGTTCTCTGATCCGTGAAATCCTTGCCGCGGCCCAGCGCCCGGAAGTCATGTCTTTTGCCGGCGGTTTGCCTGCAGAAGCCATGTTGCCGAAGGTCGAGTGGGCCGACATGCCGCTGTCTCTCGGCCAGTACGGCATGAGCGAAGGAGAGCCTGCACTGCGCGAAGCGCTGGCGGCAGAGGCGAGGGCGCTGGGTTTGCCGTGTGAGGCGAGTCAGGTGCTGGTGGTCAGCGGTTCTCAGCAGACCCTCGACCTGGCGGCCAAGCTGTACATCGACAAAGGCACCGAAATCCTGCTCGAAGCGCCGACGTATCTGGCGGCCTTGCAGATTTTCCAACTGTTCGGCGCCGATTGCCTGACCGTGCCGCTGGAGGCTGACGGTCCGAACCTTGCGCAATTGCGTCAGCGTCTGGAGCAGCATCGTCCGGCGTTCATCTATTTGATTCCGACCTTCCAGAACCCGTCTGCCGTGCGCTACAGCGAAGCCAGGCGCGAAGCCGTTGCGGCATTGCTCGACGAATTCGGCGTGACCCTGATCGAAGACGAACCCTACCGCGAACTGACCTTCGACGGCGGCAGCGCCCAGCCGATTGCCGGACGCCTGAAAAAATCCAGCTGGATCTACACCGGCACCGTGTCGAAAACCCTGTTGCCAGGCTTGCGTGTCGGCTACCTGATCGCCAGCCCGGAGCTGTTCCCGCACCTGCTCAAACTGAAGCAATCGGCAGATCTGCACACCAATCGTATCGGTCAGTGGCAAGCATTGCAGTGGATCGGCAGTGAGAAATATCAGCAGCACTTGAGTGAATTGCGCAGCTTCTACCGTCAGCGCCGCGATGCATTTCAAGCAGCGCTGGAAATCCATTTCGCCGACCTGGCGGACTGGAACACGCCGCAAGGCGGGCTGTTTTTCTGGCTGACACTGAAGCAACCGCTGGACACCCGAACGTTGTTGAATACCGCGCTGGCCAATGATGTAGCGTTCATGCCAGGCGAACCGTTCTTTCCCGAGCCCGATCGCAATCCCGGCCACCTGCGCCTGAACTTCAGCCACATTGATCCGGCTCGTCTGGACGAAGGGCTCAAGCGGCTGGCAGCGGTGGTGCGCCAGGCGCAGGCGGCGCAGGCGGCATGAAAAAGCCGGCCCTCAGGCCGGTTTTTTTTGAGTCAGACTGCGGCGAACCGCTGGTTCAGATATTCGATGATGGTGTTGGACTCGTACATCCAGGTGGTCTGGCCGTTCTCTTCGATGCGCAGGCACGGCACTTTGATCTTGCCGCCCTGTTCCAGCAGGGTCTGACGATCCTGCTCGTTGTTTTTCGCGTCCTTCAGGGCCACCGGAACGTTCAGGCGGCGCAGGCTGCGGCGGGTCTTCACGCAGAACGGGCAGGCGTGGAACTGATACAGGGTCAGGTCCTTGGCGGCGGCGTCAACCTGAGCCTGGGCAGCGGCGGGGCGCTGTTTCTTGCCTGGGCGAGTCAGGAAATCAACGAAGATGATCAGTTGGCCGAGGCCGACACGAAGCGCTTTGACGAACACGTTACAAGCCTCACAGGGACATTGAAGAAGGCGCGCAGCTTACCCGATTTTTCACGGACGAAAAAAAACCGGCGATCAACGCCGGTTCTTTTCTGCAATCAATTACTTGATCAGGCTGAGAAACTCGCTGCGGGTCGCCGCGTTTTCGCGGAACTCACCGAGCATCACCGAGGTGATCATCGACGAATTCTGTTTCTCCACACCGCGCATCATCATGCACATGTGCTTGGCCTCGATCACCACCGCCACGCCCAGCGCGCCGGTGACCTGCTGGACCGCGTCGGCGATCTGGCGGCTGAGGTTTTCCTGGATCTGCAGGCGGCGGGCGTACATGTCGACGATCCGCGCGACCTTCGACAGGCCCAGCACTTTGCCGCTCGGGATGTACGCGACGTGGGCCTTGCCGATGAACGGCAGCAGGTGGTGTTCGCACAACGAGTAGAGCTCGATGTCCTTGACCAGCACCATTTCGCTGTTGTCGGAGCTGAACAGGGCACCGTTGGTGACCTCTTCGAGCGTCTGTTCATAACCGCGGCAGAGGTACTGCATGGCTTTGGCGGCACGTTTTGGCGTGTCGCGCAGGCCCTCGCGGGAGACGTCCTCGCCCAATTGGCCGAGAATCGCGGTGTAGTTCTGTTCCAGTGTCACAGGGGCTGATTCCATAAGGGTTTCAGAGGGGTACTGTTTCAGTCTGTACCAATTTTGTACCAATCAAGCTGTTTTCGAGCTTACCGAGTTCACCCCAGTCAGTACTGGAATTGATCCATCGGGCGTAAGTCGATAGCAACATCTGAACGCTATGACCGAGCTGAGTGGCAATAAACGCAGGGTTCATACCCGCCATGAGGCACATGGTAGCGTATGTGTGTCGGCAGTTGTATTGCCGGCGGGCGCGAATCCCCAATTCGCTCAGTGCAGCCTGGAAGTGTTTGTCGGTCACGCTCGATTGTTGAATGAACTCGAAGTTCTTCGTTGGCGGGAATACAAAGGGCGATTCGGCGCGTTTACGACGGCCCTGCAGGGCGCGTTGTTGCGCCTCCAGCTTTGCCTGCTCGAGGGCGTGCAACGCTCGGCTATTGAGCATGACTTGGCGTGCGTTCCGGGTTTTGGTGCGCTCCTCGATCTTGTAGTCCGCGACGATCCGACACACGTTGACCAGTCGCTTTTCCTTATCTACCTCTTCCCAGCGCAGCGCCGCGATCTCGCTGGGGCGCATGCCGGTATAGAAGGCGAACTCGAAGTACGCCGCGTAGATCCGCATCGAATGGGTCAGCGTCTTATATAGGTGTTGGATTATCTGGTTGGCCTCACCGACCGTGAAGGGATCAATGGGTTTTTTGGCTTTCACCGGCAGTTCGATGGATTCCACCGGGTTACGGTTGATCAGGCCATCTTTTACCGCAGTGCCGAACACAGTGGTCAGGCGCTGGATCGCCGCACGCTTCACGCCCGGCGTCGGCCATTCTGTGTTGGCTACGACCTTGCGCAGCATCACCGACGTGATGCTGTCGATGGGCAGCATTGCCAGATACGGCATCCAGTACAGATTGAGCGAGCCGAGGTAGTTCTTGAGTGTCCCCGCCACGATCTCGCGACTGTTGAGCCACTCCTGGGCGTACTCCCCGAAGCGGGGAGTCGCTGAGTAGTTGGCATAGGTGGAGTTTGGGAACAGTTCGGCGTAGCGCTGATCGTCCAGCACGCCGTGCTTGATCAGGCTGGTTACGTTAGCGCGTAAGTCGGCGGCAGCCTTAATCCCCTTCGACGTTTGGGGATAGGGGAGGGTTTCGCAACGGCGTTGCCCGTTCCAGGTGAAGCGAATGCGGACGGACTGTCCAGCAAATTCAACTCCGGTGGGCAATCCCATTGGCTCTCGAGCCATGCTTCGTATCTCCTTAGGCTGTAATAAATGCGGCTATCGATGCTGTTCCAGACGCCTTTGGGGATGACGCCTCTGGCGCGCTTGCCTTGTAATGCCCGGCGCGTGGTACCGACGAGTTCGGCCATCTTGTCTTCTGGAATCTTGTCGAGGTGATAGGTTGGCAACGATGGCTCTGCTGCCTCATCACATTGCGTATACCCCTCGACAAGCTGCGCGGGCGAGCGTTTCTGAGCGTTCAGCGTCGCATTATGGATGGCTGCCTCGCGCAGCTTTTCGTGGGCTATCAGACCCTCGGCAGTGCTGCTGTAAGAGGCAATAATGCGTGCTGCTGCGCAGCAGTTGTTGTTTACAGGCGTGGCGATCCCGTTGTTTATACGGAGCAAAGCGGGCAGGGTCTCGGTGGTGTTCTGTACGTTTCTCATGCCGCTTTCCTCCGGTGCTCGATAGCGAGTTGATCCATCAGGCGCTGCTGGTACGTGAGTCGCGCCTCGTTAGGTGACCAAGGGCGAATGGTTTCGGCAGCAGGTTCGATGCCTACCAGACAATCCCAGCTAGCCGAATCGGTTGGCATGAGGTCGCGGCGCTCGGTGGCCAGTGCTATCAGGTCGGCCCGTCGCACGGTTGCAGGCAGTTCGGTGTCGAGCTTGAACCGGGTGCATATGCGCTCCCAGATCCATTCCTCGACGTCCTGATAAGCATCCATCCACTGCTTTAGTGGGCGCACCATGTCGCCGACGTAGGCTTCTGTTCCGTCGTGCAACAGGGCAGCCAATTTGTCTTCCTCTTGCACCAGATCGGCTACCAGGCAGCAGTGTTGCGCCGCGCTATAGAACTCGCGGGTGTGGCCGTTGAATCGGCACAGATTGGCGAGCGAATGAGCAATGTCTCGAGGGTCGATCAGTTCGACGTCTGGGTCGTAAAGGTCGAACTGCTTGCCGGTGAAGGTGAGGATCCAGCTCATGCTGCACCCCCAATTGCTGCGTGTGCGGTTTCGTCTTGAGATAGCTGCTGGAAAAAAAGAGCAGCTTTTTCTGCATCTTCCTTGCAGAGAGGAATGCGAGGAGACACCTTTTCTACCTTTGCACGGCCTGCTATTTCGGCGGGTTTCAGTAATTCGGCCATGGCGAGCGCCTCGTCGCGCAGGGCGCGGGTTTCGCGTTCCAATTTTTTCCCGGTGCGGAAGGCAGCGAAAGTCTCAGCGGCAATGCGGAGCTTTTCGGCGATCTCGAGCAGTGACTGGCGTTCGGGATCGCCGAGTGTCAACGCTTTCTGCAGGCGTTTGCTGAATTGCGCCAAGTGAGCGTGGTCGGCCTTGATGAAGTCGAGGGAGGCCCTTAACTCGCGAATGGTCTTGGCGCTTTCGGCGCGCAGGATGTCGTCACTTTGTTTCATGCCAGCGGAAATACCGTCGGTACGGCCCATGAAGTATCCAGCCCAGACTAATAGGCCGGCCAGAGTGATTAGGGCGATGAGTGCGCAGATTTGAATTGCTGTCATTTGGTTTGCTCCTAGGTTCGCTTGGCTGGTGGTGGCAGCCAAATAGGGGTGTCGCTTTATCTCGGGTGGGTATTACGCGTCCGGCTTGTCGTCTAGCGGTCGTTGCATCTCTTCATCAGCCTTGTAGGCGCGGATATCAATCAGAGCCGCGACGTGCTTGATGTGGGCATACCTCAATGCTTTTCCGCTTTCGTCGATAGTGGTCACGGGAATTTGAATCCGGCGGCTATTGATCGCTTCTGTGAACGTCTTTTCGTTGAGGTTCTTGAAGTAGTGGACACGCAGCTTTTCAAGTGGAATGAGTACGTCGCCGAAAAGACGGTAAAGCATGTCAACGGTGCAGTTATCAGGCGCTGGAAGCAGTCGCAGCGGTGTTTGGTTCGCGTTGTTCATGTGGCTATTGAGCCTCCTTGCGTTTGGATCGTGATGGGTGGTTCCAGGCGTTCAGGCAATGGCGTTTGGTCAATTCCCGCAGATGTTCGGGCACCTCCTGGAGCGCGGCATTGCGCTCCTCACGTGTCCGCATTGCGATGATCTGTCGGGCGTATTCCCTAGGCCACGTCACGGCGGTCTGCCGGAATGGCGGGGAGGTCGATACCCAACTGGTCAGCCAGCCAGCGGATTCCGGCCTGCTTGACCCGAGTCGACTGGCTGTACTGCATGCCGTATTTCTCGTCGTACCAAGAGCTGTCTTTGATCCGCAGATACTGGCCATCGCGTTTCAGATCCGCCGGTAGGTTTCCATTGAGCAGACCCTTTTCCCGCATGTAGGCGATGAGCTTGGGACGGGTCAGGCCGAGATGCGCAGCTGTTTGGGCGAGGGTGCGTTCCATGGCGCCCTCCTTAAGCCGCGTGTGCGGCAGGAGTGGCCGCTGCGGCAATTTGACTGATGGATTCGCTGACCTTGCCGTAGATTTCGACATCGGTACCGCACGCGGTAAAACACCGTGTGCGCGGGCTCTTTTTGCCGATGCTGAGGATGGCGGTGATGCAGGAGAGAGTGTGCGGGCGATGGATAGCCACGTGCAGCGGCAGATTGAAGCCCATGTCGAGGCTCAGCATGCCGCCGGTGCGGATCAACTCGAATACCCGCTGCTTGTCCTGGACGTCAAAGCGGCCGTATTGGCGATCGGCATGCGCGCGATGTACCTGGTCGCTGGTGCTGCTCGGTTCAAGCGGGCCGTTGGCAATCTCTTCGATGAAGTCGGCCAGCTTGAGGTGCATCTTCTTGTCGTTCGGCAGAGTCAGCGTGTGGCGTTCACTGCCCAGCTCGATGACAAAAGTGCTTTCCAATGTGCCGCGTTCGGCCTTTAGACGGAATGCCAGGCACTCGCGCTTCGGTGCTGTACGCAGGACGTGGTCGAAGGTCTCGGTCAGATTGACCTGGGCATTAAGCAACTGCAGGGTGCGGTTGTCGATCTTGTACTTGATCATGCCGCGTGCCCTCCGCCGTTCGGATCGACAGGAGAGGGCTGGCAGGACTTGGCGACAAGCTTGGGTTTGCAGTTATGAATGACGACCAGGCGGCCCGTGGCGAGCTGCAGCTGCTCGATCATTTTTTTGTTGCTGACGCACGCCGGGTGAACGTGGAGGGTAGCGCTAGGTAGCATGGGTGAAGCCTCGCTCTATGGTGGAGAGTGAGGCAATTTTAACCCTAAAGGTTATTTGGTCAAGAAAAAGTAACCTTTGGGGTTAATTTTTAAAGGTCGGAAATTTTCCACCTAGCTCGGCCGCATATGTTCCATTCTTCAGTCATTCGGATTATGCGTTCCGGCCAATCAGGATTGACTGCATAGAGATAACGTTCGCTACCCTCTTGTCTGAGTTGCTTGAGTGTTGCTGCTTCATCTCTAACTCGCTTCGCTGCAACAAAATGGCCTGGTAAAGCTTCGAGGGATGGATCGATCACGATCTTGTCTCCCTCCATAAACTTTGGCTCCATGCTCACACCTTCAACTCTAAGAATGAATGCGCTTGGGCCCACTGGTCCCGGAGCATCAATCCATTCCTCCGCATCTCTTGGATCAAAACTCCCTTGACCCTCGCACCATGAACCCGCAGCAATGGAGCCTATAACGGGAAGCTTACGTCCTGTATGGCTTAACACAGTAGCGTTATTGAACTCACCAACACCGTATGGCATGTCGAGATAACCCTCGTGCAAGTTCAGAGCTTTTTCGAGCTCGCGTGCAATCTGGTCACCAATCCCTTTCGTAGGATTCTTCCCTCCGAAAGCACTGACCTGCGCAGGCGCTTTACCTAGGCGCTCAGCTACGTCCGTCAAGCGAAGATTCCGCTCAGCGATGATTCGTCGAAAGTTGTGAAGCCGGGTATCTGAAATTTTCATGTGATGATTTTGGCTTCATTAACCTTTGAGGTGAATGTCTCCACGGGTATTGCAAAAAATAACCTCAAAGGTTAATTTAGCGCTCGGAGGATTACTCAATGAACCTGCGTGATTACATCAGCAACATGGATAAGGAAAAACTAAAGGCCTATGCGAAGCGCTGCCGTATAGCTGATAGCTACCTTCGCTTACACGTGAAATATGCGAGCAAAGATCCAAGCGTTTCTCTAATCAAGTCATTGGCCCGCGAAAGTGATGGCTGCGTGACGATCTCAGAAGTACTTGAACACTTTGGGATCATGGACGATGTCTCGCCGAGCGAAGCAGCATAGTTAGAAAAAAGGCGACCCAAAGGTCGCCCAGTTCCTCCCGACACGCACCACCACAGCGCTGTCGGGCCGCGTTAGGAGTAGGGGGCAAACCAAATGCAAACCACCCACTCTTCTCGCGTTTTCCAAGGCTCGGAAGCTTTGGTGTTGCTGCCTTTTCCACCACAGAGCTGGCAGCTGTTGCGCTAGGGGTGAGCAACGGATTGTTCGCCCCAGCACGGTGCCGGTGTTGGTCTATGAAACCTCGCCGGCGTTTGGGCACTTACACGCCACACGACAAATGTACCACCACTCCCTGTCGTGCGGCACTGGCAACATTCAAGGATTAATGCCATGAGCCGAATCGCTCTGAGTTCCGTAGATCGGGCCCAGCGGGAAGTCCTGCCGCTCGATTTAGCGCTGTACCACGCCGCTCGCGAATACCCAGGCGGCGCTGCGGCCATCGCCGCCACGACCGGCCGCAACCCGACCACGCTACAGCACAAGCTGTCGCCGACCCACCCTAGCCACTCCATCAACATTCAGGAGTTCGGCGAGATCCTCGAACTGACCAAGGATCGCCGTATTCTGGATGCGGTGCACGCGCTGGTCGGCGACACGGTCTGGCAGGAGTTGGCCGACACCTACACCAACGACATGCCTGAAACCCTCACGACTGGTATCGCCGAGTACTTTCGGCAGGTCGCGGATCTCGCCGATACCTGGGCCAAGAGCATCGGCGACGGCGTCGTCACCGATCAGGAACTCGCCGCGATTCGTCTGCAGGTGTTCCGGGGTATTCAAGGGCTGCTCGGGTTGTTCAACCGCGCCACCTATGTCAATCAGACGACGCGAGGTGCTGACCGTGGCTGACATCGCAGACTTTGCTAATGATCTCGTCCAAGAGCGTGTCGACCAAGCGCTCGCAGCACGTCGCATCGCCGCCAAACCTGCATTGGCGGCACACTCTTATCTGTTCTGTGAAGAGTGCGAAGATCCGATTCCAGAGGCACGTCGTGTCGCGCAACCAGGCTGCACCCATTGTGTGGACTGTCTTTCGCTCGCGGAATTGAAGGGAGGTCGTCATGCTCGATGAACTTTTGGCGCAGTTCGCGGATTACGGCCTTGTACCAGCGCAACCGCTGGTGTTCGGCAAGCTCACCCGGTGCAAGACGGCGCAGGATAAGGGTACCGAGAAAAACGGCTGGTACGTCGCCCATGAACACCGCACCGAGAAAGGTGAGACGCTGATTTTCGGTTCATTCGGCGATTGGCGTTCGGGTGAGACGCAGAAGATCAAGGTCAAGGCCGGCCGGATGTCACCCGAAGAACGCGAAGTGATGCGCGCTCGGCAGGAAGAGGGCAAGCGTCGTGCTGCTGAGGTTGCGGCCAATGCGGCGCGCCGGGCGGCGAAGCGAGCGGATGCCTTGTTCCAGCGGATGCCAGAGAAAGGCCGCAGCGAATACCTGGACCGCAAGCAAATTGTCGGTATCCGGGTGCGATACGCGCCGCGTTCCGGGGCAGTCTTGGTCCCCATGAGCAATGCGCGGGACGACATCGTCGGGCTTCAGGTGATTTACCCGAACAAACAGGAAGACACTGGCCGGGACAAGACGTATTGGCCTTACGGGATGTCGAAAGAGGGGGCTTTCCATCTCCTAGGACCGGACGCCGATCCGGGCGATCCCGTGCTGGTGTGTGAAGGCTACGCGACTGGCGCCAGCCTTCACATGGCGACCTCGCTTACCGTCGCCGTAGCATTCGATGCGGGTAACTTGCTTGCGGTCTGTAAGGCCATGCGTGAGCGGTTCGCGGGCTGTCCGCTGATCATTTGCCGCGATGATGACTGGAAAACTACCAAGCCGAACGGTGATGCCTGGAACCCTGGTGAAGAAAAGGCCAATAACGCGGCACTCATCGTCGGTGGCCAGGTGGTTGCACCAATCTTTTCCGGTGAGCGCGGTGATAAATGGACCGACTTCAACGATTTGCACGTCGCAGAGGGGCTGGAGGCGGTGCGCCGTCAAGTGTTGGCGGTGGTTAAGCCGCCGGCCGCAGGCGGGTGGAAAGATCTCCTGGCCCGTAGTGACAGCGGCGCACTGATTGCACACATGCAAAACGTTGAATTGATCCTCGCCAATGATCCTCGCTGGGCCGGAGTCATCAGTTTCAGCGCGTTCAGTTCGAAGATCGTCAAGCTCCGTGCAGCGCCTTATGGCGGGGGTACGGGCGACTGGGCTGACATTGATGATGTGCGGGTAATGAAATGGCTCGCGCAGCATTACAACCTGCGGGTCAAAGCGTCCCATGTGATCGAGGCGGTGAGTGTCGTGGCGCATGACCACGAGTTTCACCCAGTGCGGCAATACCTAAAAAAGCTGGAATGGGATCGTGTGCCGCGTCTGGAATGCTGGTTGACGGACGTCATGGGCGTTAGGGCTTCTGCTTACTCGTCCAAGGTTGGCAAGCGCTGGATGATTTCGGCTGTAGCGCGGGTGATGAAACCGGGCTGCAAGGCTGACTCGGTGATGATCCTCGAAGGTGCGCAGGGTGCTGGTAAATCGACGGCGATGAGCATTCTCGGCGGTGAATGGTTCATGGACACACCGTTCGCCCTGGGCGACAAAGACGGTTTTCAGGCGATCCGGGGAAAGTGGATCGTCGAACTTGGCGAGCTGGACAGCTTCAACAAAGCGGAAAGTACAAAGGCCAAGCAGTTTTTCTCGGCGTCCACCGATACCTACCGCGAGAGTTACGGTCGTCGCACCATGGACGTACCGCGTCAGTGCGTCTTTGTCGGCACCACCAACCAGGAGGAGTACCTGAAGGACGCCACCGGTAACCGGCGGTATTGGCCGGTAGCCTGTACCAAGGTGGACCTAGAGCTGCTGCGCTCCATTCGCGACCAGCTATGGGCCGAGGCTGTGTTTTGTTACGACGCGGGTGACCTCTGGTGGGTGACGCGAGATGAGGCGACATTGTTCGCCGAGGAGCAGGACGAGCGTTTCGTGGTGGACGAATGGGAGACGCCGATCCTGACCTGGCTTGAAGAGTCGCAGATCGGCGAGACCACCACCGGCAGCGAGATTCTGACGCAAGCCCTCAAGCTTGATCCGGGGCATTGGGGCAAACCGGAGCAGATGCGGGTCGGTGCGATTCTGCACCGGCTAGGTTGGAGTCGTTACCGGCTCGGTGCGATGACCAAGAGTCGGATTCGTTTGTGGGGTTACAAGAAACCTGAGGGCTGGGGCAAGGCGTCTGCTTTGGAGCAATCTGCTTTCGAGGAGCCTTGCTTCGATGATTAAGGAGATTGATTCGTTGCTGAAGAAGTGGGCTCAGGAGCTGCACTCCGATCATTCGAAAGGGGGGCTGGCAGGTGGCAACATGGTCGCGATGATGATGGAAAGCAATGGCCAGTTGATCCGTGGGCGGCGTGCATTTCGTGCGCCGTTGGAGAGCTCGTTAGATATTGAGTTGATCGTGAACAAGCACCTTGCGCCCGAGCTTGTGACGGTGGTGCGAGAGCACTACTGCACCCTCGATGTCGGCATGCGCTTGCGATATGCGCACTGCGGCTGCGGGCGTGACACTTATTATCAGCGCCTGCATGACGCACACCTGCAGATTCTTGGAGTCATGATGGGGGTGGCTGCTTGACCCCTGGCACGGCTCCGGCAGTTGCTGTCCCACCGGCCCGCCTTGTCCCACTATGTTTAGACGTAGTGGGACAGGTGCGGGCCTTGTCTTTACTGGGTTGTCCCACCGTCCCACCTTTCAGCGTCACCCGCCCGCATATGCGTAGCAGGCACATGCACGCGCGTTTCACGCGCAAGCGTGTTCTTAAATTTCTCCCTTTACACGAGAAAGGAGATAAATAAGTAGGACGGTGGGGCGAGGCCCCGAATCTAGGCGCTCTCAAGCGTCCCACTTCGATTTTTAAAGGTGGGACGGATGGGACGCCGAATCAAAAGCGATAGCCGAGTAAATACGTTGTACCCCTGTTACACCCGCGTCGTACCCATATTGCACCCGTATTGTTCCATGGCATTAAAACTCGCTTGCTGCCACCGGAATCGCCCTGTAAAAAGTACCCATCTTCGATAGGTGCGACCGCAGAGAGCGGCAGGCACCACACCACCAAACCCGGCCATTGCGCCGGGTTTTTGCGTTTAGGGGTTGGCGATGACAAACGAGCAACAAGCGCTGGCAGAGATGCCGATCTGGTTAGTGATCGTCCTGGCCCTGGTCGGTGGCGTATCGGGGGAGATGTGGCGTGCCGACAAGGACGGTGCGCGGGGCTGGGCATTGTTGCGCCGCCTCGCGCTTCGGTCTGGTGCCTGCATTGTCTGCGGGGTCTCGGCGATGATGTTGATGATCGCCGCCGGCATGACGATCTGGACGGCGGGCGCCTTGGGTTGCCTGACGGCAATGGCCGGTGCCGATGTTGCCATCGGGTTGTACGAACGCTGGGCTGCCAAGCGGTTGGGCGTTTCGGAGTCGGCATCGACCGACCGAAGCTAGGTCGGCGGACGGGTGTGGGGCGCCATTTTTCCGGGTCCTCCCCGAGGGCCGCCCCCTACACGGGTTAGCGAACTCGCGGGATCTCTGCAGCTGAGAATTTGGCAGGGATGTCCGTCTTTTCAAAGGGTTAGATATGGGCAGGTCAGTTAGCAAGGCCGACTTGAGCGAGATCGTCGGCCGTGATGAACGCACCCTGACCCGATGGCAGAACGACGGCATGCCTGTGACCGAGTTCGGCCTCGGTCGGGGCAACGAAAACCAATACGACACCGAAGCCGTCATTCAGTGGCTGATGCACCAGGCTGCACTCAACGGCAAAAAAGAATCTTCACGCGACCGGCTCGACCGGATCCGTGCCGACCGCGAAGAGCTCGCGATGGCCAAGGATCTGGGCGAGGTTGTGATTGCGGCTGATCTGGTCGAGCGTTTCGAAGCCATGATCACCGCTGCCAAAGTGGAGCTGCTCAATTCCTTTCCGGACGCGTTAGCCGCTGAATTGTCGGCGCGCTACGACGTGGAAGTTGATGAGCAGCTCATCCGCGACCCCATTGAAGCCATCCTGAGGAGGCTTTCTGACTATGACAAGGATGATGCCCCGTCAGATGGATATTCTGACGAACCGGACGATTCGGAGGGCCTTGAGGAAGACGGCGACTAAAGCGCTGCGCGGCGCCTGCCGCAAGTGGGCGCCGCCGCCCCGCATGAGCATTATCGAGTGGGCAGACAAGTACCGCTGGCTCGCACCGGAAGAAGCGGCACGCCCCGGCAAATATCGCTTTGACGTGACGCCTCACCTGATCTGGCCCGGTGGGCCATTGGAGGCACTGGACGATCCAACTGTTAGTGAGATCGTCGGCCGCAAATCGGCGCAGGTGGCCTGGACGTCTGGCGTTCTGGGAAATGCCCTGGGCAAATGGATCGACATTGACCCGTCCCCGATCCTGGTGTTGTTTCCCAAAGCCGAAGCGGCCAAACAGTACGTCGGCGAAAAGCTCGAACCGATGATCGAAGCCACGCCACGGCTGCGCAAGAAAGTCGACCTGCGCAGCCGCAAGCTTCAACAAAGGCAGGACTTCAAGCGTTTCCCTGGTGGCTTCCTGAAAATGGTTGGCTCCAACAGCCCGGCTAGCGTGAAGTCCACGCCAGTGCCACGGGTGGCCATTGAGGAACCGGACGACTGCAACCTCAACCTGCGTGGGCAGGGCGATAGCATCAAGCTGGCGAAGGAGCGACTCAAAACCTTTCGTCGTTCGAAAATCATCATCGGCGGCACACCGACCATCAAAGGTCTATCGGCCATCGATGCGGAGTTGGAGCTATCAGACAAGCGTGTTGGCTTGGTGCCCTGTCACGAGTGCGGGCAAGAGCACGCGCTGAGCTTCGACAACCTGCACTGCGATGAGGATCCTGAGTACCAGCATGAGGTGTACGGCAAGAAGCGTCCGGAACAGACGTTCTACTCCTGCCCGCACTGCGGCGGGATCTGGGACGATAACCAGAAAAACGCCAACCTCAAGCATGGACGCTGGTCAGCTACAGCGGAGTTTCGCGGTATCGCGGGCTACATCCTCAACGAGCTCTACGCAACGTTTTGGGGATCTCGCTTTGAGGTGCTGATGGAAAAGAAACTCCAGGCTGAGCACGCGGCGGCGCAGGGCAACATCGGCCCAATGATCGCCTTCGTCAACAGCTCCAAAGGTGAAAGCTACGAATACCAGAGCGATGCTCCGAAGACTGACGAACTGGAGAAGCGCGCCGAACCATACGCGGAACTCACCGCGCCCCAAGGTGTGCTCTTGGTCACCGTTGGTGTTGACGTGCAAGGCGACCGCTTGGCGCTAGTGATCACTGGATGGGGGCGGGGTGAAGAGTCGTGGCGTTTGTATTGGGGCGAGCTGCACGGTAACCCCATCGATCCGCATGACGCTGTCTGGCAAGAGCTGGACAGGGTCATCTCCAGACCGATTCCCATCGCAAGCGGCGCCCAACTGGCGGTGTCGGCGGTCAGCATCGACAGCTCTGACGGTAATACCAGCGATGCGGTTTATGCGTATGTGCGTGATCGTCAACGCTACAACGTCATGGCGATCAAAGGTGCTTCCGTTGACAGCCGTGACAAGGAGATTTTTACCAAGCCGCCGCAGTCGGTGGACACCTCGCAAGACAACACCAAGGCTGCCAAATACGGGCTGAGGGTCCACATCGTTGGCACGCACAAAGCCAAGACTCTGATCGACGGCCGACTTCGGCTGAAAGGCGCAGGGCCTGGCCGAATGCACTGGTATAGCGAGATCCGCTCGGACTACTACGAGCAGCTCACCAACGAAGTGCTGGCGCCGCACCCACGCAACCCCAGCAAGATGGTTTGGCAGAAAAAAGCCGGACGGCGCAACGAAGCGCTCGACTGCGAGGTGTACTCCTTGCATGCGGCGCGCAGTCTGAAAACCCATCTGCTGCGCGATCACGAATGGGATCAGCTGGAGCAGCAGCTGCTACAGCCAACTCTGTTCACCACCGAACAACCGGTCGCACCGGTACCGCGCCGAGCCGTCGCTCGTGGGCGGGGCACCCGCAGTCGCGCGGGCTACTAGGAAAACAAACATGACAGACGCACAACAGCGCCTCGCGGAAGTCCGGGCGGCGATCTCTGACGTCCTGAAGAAAGGCCAGCGCTTGCGTCGTGCGGATCGCGAACTGTATCGCGCCGAGCTGAACAGCCTTCGCCTACTAGAGCAGCAATACGCGAAGGAGGTCGCGCTGGAACAGGCTCAACAACAGGGACGCGGCCGTAACCGCATCTCCTACATGAAGATCTGACTATGGGATTTTTTCGAAAAGACCCGGCCGAGTTGCTGATGCGTGAGGCGATCAAGCTCGCCAAGTCGGCAAACGAAGCCCGACCTATCGTCGCTCAAGGCGGCGGTGGTGGTGTTGAAACTCGGTGGCGCGGTGCCTCCCGGGTGCTGCGTAGCATGGCCAGCTGGATACCCGGTCTTGGTAGCCCGCGTCGGGATCTCGATCAGAATGAGCGGCGAATGCTGGTGGCTCGTTCGCGGGATGCCATGCGCAATCACCTGATCGCCCGTGCAGCCATCACTCGCTTGCGTACCAACGTCGTTGGCACTGGACTGGTTTGCCGCGCACAGATCGACCATGACGCGCTTGGCCTCGACGAGCTGCAGGCCGATGCAATCAACGCTCAGCTTGATCGTTTGTGGTCGTTGTACGCCGATGATCCTCGAGAATGTGACGCTGAGGCGTCGCTCAACCACTACCAGCTACAGGCATTGGTGTTGATCTCGTCGATGGTAGGCGGCGATGTATTGGTGGCCAGTCCCGACGATGAGCGTCCAGGCTGTGTATTCAGTACGCGGTTGCAATTGATCGAATCGGATCGGGTGTGCAATCCGGCTGGGCAACTAGATGGAGCGTACCTAGTGGACGGTGTCGAGTTTGACCGGCTCGGCGCGCCGTTGGCCTATCACGTCTGCAGCGGCTACCAGAACGAATACACCTCCGGCCAAGCACTTAAGTGGGAACGGTTGCCGGCCTTCGGAGAGGCCACTGGCCGGCGCCGTGTGATGCACGTCATGGCGGACAAGGAGCGGCCAGGGCAAAAGCGTGGCGCGCCCTATTTGGCTCCGGTGCTGGAGCCGCTGCAGAAGTTGGAGCGCTACAGCAGTGCCGAACTGATGGCGGCGGTGATCTCGGCGATGTTCACCGTGTTCATCAAAAAGACCAATGACTTTCAGGTGGGCAATCTGCCGCTGACGGCACTGGCCAACGAAGGTGACGGCGTTGGAGGCGACACCACCGGCGATGGTGAGTTGGCCTTGGGCGAGGGCGCCATTGTCGATTTGGGCCAAGGTGAAGAGCCAGTGATCGCAAACCCAGCGCGACCCAACGCGCAATTCGATCCGTTCTTTACCGCCGTAGTTAAGGAAATTGGCGCCGCGCTCGAACAGCCAATGGAAGAGCTTTTGCTGCATTACAGCAGCAGCTATAGCGCTGCCCGCGCCGCCATGTTGCAGGCATGGCGGTTCTACAGCCTGCGTCGTTGGTGGCTGATCTGTGACTTCTGTCAGCCCAGTCGAGAGCTGTTGATTGATGAAGCGGTGGCGAGGGGGCTGATCAAATTGCCGGGCTACGCCGATCCCGCAAAACGCAAAGCGTACTGCCAAGCGATCTGGATCGGTCCGGCCCGTGGCGCTATTGATGAACTCAAGGAAGCCAACGCCGCCGGCAAGCGCATCGAAATCGGCGTCAGCAATGAAACGCTGGAAACAGCCGCAATGACCGGTGAACCGTGGCAGCAGGTGTACCGACAGCGTGTCCGCGAGGTCGAGCAACGCCGCAAGGATGGCCTGCATGTCCTGCCCAAAGGACGCGAACAGGAAACCCCACCGCCTAATAACCCCAACGAGGAATAACCATGCCCCGCGCATTTGAGCTGGCTGCATCGCAGCCTTGGCTGATGCTGCCTGGCGCCCTGGACAACCTGCTGACCATTGCAGATCGGATGGGCGATCCGGCAGCGCTGGAAACCCGTACCGGCATGCGGCTGGAAAACAGCCGCACCGTCAGTGTGCGCAATGGCGTGGCCATCATTCCAGTGGTTGGCCCAGTGTTTCGTTACGCCAATCTCTTCACTGAGATCAGCGGTGCGACGAGCACTCAGGTGTTAGCCACCGACCTGCAAACGGCGCTGGATGATCCCAAGGTCAGTGCAATCATCCTGAACATCGACAGCCCCGGCGGCGTAGCGGCTGGCATCAACGAGCTGGCCGATCAGATCCATTCGGCCCGTGATCGTAAACGCATTGTCGCCTACATCGGCGGCACTGGTGCCAGCGCGGCCTACTGGATCGCATCGGCAGCCAGCGAGATCGTTATCGACGAGACGGCCCTTGCCGGAAGTATCGGCGTGGTTGTCGAGGCTGTCGTCGGCGGTGAAGAAGCCAACGGTCGCAAGCGCTACCAGATCGTCAGTCGCAACGCGCCCAACAAGCGACTGGATCTGGCCACCGAAGAAGGTCGGGCCAAGGTCGGCGAGACGGTCGACGCCATGGGCGACGTGTTCGTGGCCAAGGTGGCCCGCAACCTGGGCGTGGATCCTGAGCGCGTTCCCGAGATGGGCGACTTCGGCGGTTTGCGCGTGGGCGCCGCCGCCGTTGAGTCCGGCTTGGCGCACCGCCTTGGCTCACTCGAAACATTGATTACAGAACTGGCCAAACCGGCCGCAACCCAACCGAGGAAATACAACATGACCACCGTCAGCAGCACGGCGGAGTTGCGTGAGGCGCTGGCCGCCGGCACGGATCCGCAAACCATCGAGATCGCTCAAGCCGGTCAACCGGATCTTGAGAGTGTTCGCACCCAAAGCCGTGAGGAGGGTGCTACCGCCGAGCGACAGCGCATCACTGGTATCAACGCCATGGCCAGCAAGGGTTTCGAGGCCGAGATCGCCGCCGCCATCGATGCCGGCACTTCGGTCGAGGCCACCGCTCTGCAGCTGTTCAAGGCGGCGCAGGATCGCGGTATTTCACTGAGTGCGATCAAGGCTGATGCCACCGGCGCATCGACATCTACTCCGACGGGCGATGCGGCTCAGGGTGAACGTAAAGCAGTTGTGAACGCCATTGTTGAAGGCGCCTCGCGCCGCTGATTGGAGATCCTCATGAGTAATCCTGAACGCCAAACCTACGTCCCCGACCAACTGTCGGCGGGCGCGTTTCCGGTGATCATCGATACCGTCGTGATTGCTTCCGGACAAAAACTCAACCGAGGCGCCGTCCTCGGTCAGGTCAAAACCAGTGGTGAGTTTGTCCTGGCCAAAGTGTCAGCAACTGATGGCTCCGAGACGCCAGTGGCAATCCTCGATCAGGCCACCGATTCGACCAAAGGCGCGCAGATCGCGCCTATCCGCCTGACCGGCGAAGTGCTGGCCAGCCAACTCACTCTCGGCGAGGGCTTCACCCTGGCGCAGGCGAAAGCCGCGCTACGTGCCCTGAGCCTGTTCGTTCGTTAATTCGGAGTTCTAAATGGATATTTTTGATACCCGCACCATGCTCGAAGCGGTTGAGCAGATGCCGACTGCGCGCCGTTTTTTGGTGAACACGTTTTTCAACGGTGGCAGCCCAGTGACGTTCCCGACCAAAACGGTCGACATCGACATTATCAAGGGCAAGCGAAAAATGGCTCCCTTTGTTCACCCGCGTCTGCCTGGCAGTGTGTCGTTGCGTGAGGGCTACACCACCAGCAACTATACCCCGCCTTACATCCAACCCAAGCGCGAAACCACTGCCGAGTTGGTACTCAAGCGTTCGGCTGGTGACAACCCGTTTTCTTCGCGTACTCCATTGGAGCGGGCAGGGCAGTTGCTCGGCAAGGATCTGCGCGACTTGGACGATGAAATCGTACGCCGTGAGGAGTGGATGTGTGCTCAAGCCCTCACCACCGGCAAAGTCCGCGTGATCGGCGAAGGAGTGGACGACACCATCGACTTCCTGATGTCCAGTGATCACAAGATCAGCCTGGGCAGCGGGCAATGGAACAGTTCTGACGGTGACCCTATTGCCAATCTGCGTGGCTGGAAACGCAAAATCGCCAAGGACTCTGGACGTACAGCTAACACCGTCGCCATGAGCGGTGAAGCACTGGATGCCTTCCAGTCGAATGCGACGGTGATGAAGCAGCTCAACACTCGCCGCGTCGATATGGGCCTGATCAAGCCTGAGGAACTGCCCGACGGTGTGACGTACCTCGGCTATCTGAATGATCCCGGCGTCGACCTTTACGGCTATGACGAGTGGTACCTGGATGACGACGAAGAAGAACAGCCGATGATTCCGGCCGGCGGCCTGATTCTCGGTTCCACCTCGACGCGCAACGCCATGTTGTATGGCGCGATCCAGGATCTGGAAGCCGTGGAAAGCGGCTTGGTTGAAGCGGCGCGCTTTCCGAAAAGCTGGGTGACCCAAGAGCCAAGCGCTCGTTGGCTGAAGCTCCAGAGTGCAGCATTGGCTGGCCTGCTCGAACCGGATGCCTTCATCTACGCCAAGGTGGTGTGACATGGCCAAGAAAGCCGAATTTCTGGTGATCGATGGTTGCGTGCAGGATGGTCGCGTCGTTGTCGTAAAGGGCGAGCCATACAGTCCGCCGAATAAAGAAATCGAGGAAGCGTTACTCGCTGAGGGGCGTATCGCCCCGCTCAAGGATCCGCGAGCACAAGAACTGCTGCGCCAACAGTCAGACGTTGCTGATGAGGACGAAGACAGCGGAGGTGAGTGATGGGCTTTCGCGAATTGAGCGATGACATGGATGCCTTTGTTCTGGATGGCTTGGGCGATATGGCAGCGGTCGGCGGTCGAGAGATCGCCGGTTTCTTTTCTGCGCCTTGGTTGCAGCCGCGCATGGGGCGAATCAACACCGCATTGCGCGAGCCGCAGTTTGAGATTCGCGTCGTCGATGCTGCAGGTGTAGAGCCGGGACAGCTGGTGGTTGTTGATCTTGCGAGACAAGACGGGGGAGGCCAGTACGACCTGGTCAAACTGGAGCCAGACGGCACCGGCTGGGTAGCATTGCTATTGAGGCCTAAAGCATGAGCGTTGGCAGTCACTTCAAGCCCTCGGCTGGCGGCGGGATGATCTCGTTGCAGACCTCGGCGGCAGACCTGAAAGCCTTTCAGGACTTTGCCGCCGTGCTGCCAAAAGCAGCCGCCAACGCCCAGCGCCGAGCCATCAACAAAACTTTGCGTTGGCTTGCCACACACATCGCCCGCGCTGTCGGCCGACAGGAACGGATTGCAGTCGCTGCTGTTCGGCAGCGGCTGCGGGCCTACCCGGTCAGCGGTGGAGCGAACAGCGGCAAATTGTGGTTCGGCCTCAACGCCATGGAGGCCAGCCGCATCGGCCGGCCTCGGCAGAGTCGCTCCGGTGTCTCGGTGGCCGGCCGGCGCTTTCAAGGTGCATTCTTCAAGAAGGTCTACGGCAACAGCGCAGACGTCTGGATTCGTACCGGCAGCAGGCACTTCAGGGCGAGCGATTATCCCGACAGCGATGTCAGCGGTGCGGTCGGCGCGAGTTCGGGCTGGATCGCCGAGCACGACAACCGCTTCCCGCTGGCCAAGGCCAAGGTGTCGTTGGAGCAGGCTCGCCCACATTTCGAGAGCTGGGTACGCAAGGCTGACGAACATCTAGTGCATGTCCTGCAGCAGGAACTCAATTTCGAAGTGCAGAAGCACTTGAAGGGGAAATGACGTGACGGATCAAGTCGACGAGCCGTTCAGTCTTGAACAGCTGTATCACGCCATCGAGCGGCGCATTCAGGAACACTTCCCGGGCCTGCAGACGGTGTCCATGTGGCCGGATGATTTGGATCGCTTACCGCTGCCAGCGGTACTGATCGAACTGGCTGAGATGGAGCCGGGTCTCGATCCGGGAACCGGTGAAACCGGCTTGGCCTGTAGGTTCGAGGCACGGGTGATCACCGATCCGATTCAGGCGGATCATCATCAACAAGCGGTGTTCCTGGCGGGCCACCTCGCCACGTTGCTGCGCATGCAGTGCTGGGGTGTTGAGGTCGAACCGGCTGAGTTCGTTCAGGCCATGCAGGACTGGACCAAACCCGAACTGGACGGCTATACCGTCTGGGTCGTGGAATGGACGCAGCAGATCTACCTCGGTGAGGCCGAATGGCCATGGCCGGATCAGCCACCGGGCACCCTGCTGTTAGGCGTTGATCCTGATGCAGGGCCAGCCAACCGGGACAAGTACGTTGCGCCGGAGAGTCTGGCATGAGTGGTGGCTATGTGAGCGCCCAGCATGACCGCATGCTCGCTGGGCTTGTGAAGGACTGCTATGTCGTGGCGGTGGATCTCGTAGCGTCACCACCGGTGTGCCGGGTGTCGGACGGTGAATGGGTCAGTGGCTGGGTACGCTGGCACAGCATCGCCGCCGGCAAGGCGCGGCACTGGCGGGCGCCGAGTCTCAACGAGCAGGGCACTCTGATCAGTGCCAGTGGCGAGGTGGCGCAGGGCACATTCATTCCTGGTCTTTATGGGAATGGCGGCGCGCCGCCGGACAACCGCGATCACGTCGAAGTCTGGCGGTTCGATGATGGAGGCTCACTGGTCTACGACTGGCAGGCCAACAGTTACACCATCACTTTGCCGAGCGGTACGGTCACCATCAAGGTCGGTTCAACCCTGGCCGAAGTCACCGACAACGCTGTCAGCGTGAAGTCGGGAACGATCTATCTGGAGGGCGCCGTGAACATCAAAGGGCCGGTCAACATCGATGGCCCGCTGCACGCTACTCAAAGCATCACCAGCGATGCCGACATTCTGGCCGCCGGCCAAAGTGACAACCACCACAAGCACTAACTCATCACTCATTCAGCCCGCCGCGTGCGGGCTTTTTCATGCCTGGAGTTCCCATGGCCAAACATCAAGATGAATCCACTGCGTCTGAGTCCACCCCCATCAGCGCTGTGCTGATGCCCATGTCCGTGACCTTTCGCGACACGCTCTACACCTCGCGCACGGTTGTCCTGCCGGACGGCCGCACTCTCGCCGTGGCGAAGAACAAGGTCACGGTCGATAGCGCCGACGATGTGGCGCTGAAAACGCTCAAAGCCCATGCCGAGTTCGAGCAACTCAAGGAGTAAACCTGATGATCGGAATGGATCGCCACACCGGGCAACCCATCTCCGGCATCGAGCATTTACGTCAGTCCGTCGGGGACATCCTCGGCACGCCATTGGTGAGTCGCCGTGAGCGCCCCGAGTACGGCAGCAAACTGCGGCGCATGGTCGACCTGCCTGTCAATGAGGGCTGGAAAAGCGCCGTGCAGGCTGAAGCCGCCCGGGCACTGGGCCGGTGGGAGCCACGTTTGAAGCTGGAACGGGTGCGTGTGCTGTCCGTGCTGGGCGGCAAAATCAACATACAAGTCAGCGGCGAATACCTCGGTGTGCGCGGCACGTTGGAGGTGTGGGTATGAGTACCCTGGTGGATCTGTCGGAGCTGCCGGCACCGGACGTGCTGGAACCGCTGGATTTTGAAGAAGTGTATGGCGAGGCACTCGACGTGTTTCGCGGCCACATGGGTGGGAACTGGACGGCCTCTCTGGAAAGTGATCCGGTGACCAAGCTGTTGGAGGTCGCCAGCTACATCAAGCTCGGCAACCGGGCACGGGTCAACGACGCGGCCAAATCGCAACTCCTGGCCTATGCGACGGGCGCCGATCTGGAGCACCTTGCGGCTAACGTCAATCTCAAGCGCCTGGTGATTCAACCTGCCGATCCGCTGGCGGTACCACCGGTCGAGGCGGTGATGGAATCACACGACGCTCTGCGCGAGCGCGTGCAATTGGCCTATGAGGGACTGACCACGGCAGGGCCGCGTAACAGTTACATACTGCATGCGCGCAATGCTTCAGCGCTGGTGGCAGATGCAACGGCTGAAAGCCCGTCACCGGCCTGTGTGGATGTCACGGTGTTGGGCCTTGAAGGTGACGGCACGGCCAGTCCTGAACTGTTGAAGCTGGTCGCCACGGCGGTGAATGACGACGACGTGCGCCCGGTGGGTGATCGCGTCACGGTGCGCGGCGCGCAGATCCTGCGCTACCGCGTCGACGCCGTGCTGCACATGAAAGGTGCTGGCCCGGAGAACGACGCCGCGCTTACCGAGGCGATCAAGCGGCTTGAGGCCTGGATCAATCCACGCCGCCGGTTGGGCGTCGAAGTGGCGCGTTCTGGCGTCGATGCGCAGCTGCACGTTGCCGGCGTGGCCCGCGTGGAGCTGACGGACTGGCTGGATCTCAAACCGACCAAGGCGCAGGCGGCGTACTGCACCGGTTATTCCGTCGTGCTGGGAGGTTGATATGCGCAGTCTCTTGCCGCTCAACAGCACTCCCCTGGAACGGGGTATCGAGGCAACGTTCGCCGAAACCACGCTGATTCCGTTGCGCACCTTGTACAACCCCGACACCTGCCCGGTACACCTGCTACCGCATCTGGCCTGGGCCTGGTCGGTCGACCGCTGGGACCCTTCGTGGTCGGAGTCGGTCAAGCGTGCCGCCATCAAGGCGTCGTTCTTCATCCACAAGCACAAGGGCACCATCGGCGCCTTGCGTCGAGTGGTTGAGCCGCTGGGCTACCTGATCGAGATCGTCGAATGGTTCAACACCGTGCCGCAGGGCGTGCCGGGCACCTTCGCGCTGAAGGTGGGGGTGCTGGACACCGGCATCACCGAGGAAATGTATCTCGAACTTGAACGCTTAATCGACGACGCCAAGCCCGTCAGCCGACAACTTACCGGCTTGGCCATCAGCCTGGAAACCCAAGGCAATTTAGACATTGCCGTGTCCCTCTACGACGGCGATGAAATCGACGTTTACCCGCCCGTCATGCGTGACATTGAGGTCACCGGCAGCATTAGCGTGGTCGGCCGCGAACACACCATAGACACTCTGGACGTTTATCATGATTGATGCGAATTCGCAGTTTTTCGCGATCCTCACGAACGTGGGGATGGCCAAACAGGCGAACGCCGACGCGCTCGGCGTTGCCTGGAGAATCACCGAAATGGGGGTGGGCGATGCCAACCCGGGAGGGTTGGCCGACCCGCCCAACCCAGTGCCGGCGGCCACTCAGACCAAGCTGCTCAGCGAGTGGCGCCGCAAGCCGTTGAATCAGCTTCGCGTTGACCCGGTCAACCCGGCGGTGATCATCGCGGAGCAAATCATTCCGGCCGATGAGGGCGGTAAATGGATTCGCGAAATCGGCCTTTACGACGCGGACGGGGATCTGGTGGCGGTGGCCAACTGTGCGCCGAGCTTCAAGCCGCTGCTGTCGCAAGGCTCCGGCCGCACGCAAGTGGTGCGGATGAATTTTGTGGTATCCAGTACTGGGAACATCACCCTCAAGATCGACCCGGCGGTGGTGCTGGCGACGCGTGAATACGTCGATTCGCGCATTCTGGACGAGCTTAGCAAGCTCGACATCAAGCAGTCGGTGCGCGCTGCTACCACCGCCAACATCAGTCTGGTCGGTCTGCAGACGATTGACGGTGTAGCGCTCGCGGTCGGTGATCGGGTGCTGGTAAAAAATCAGGCGGCCGCCAAGGATAACGGGCCATATGTCGTGGCCGTGGGTTCTTGGGTGCGGGCCAAGGATGCCGATAGCAATGCCAAGATAACGCCCAACCTGACAGTGGCGGTAGAAGCCGGCTCGACGCAGGCTGATACGATTTGGCAACTGGTGACAGATGCCCCGATTGTTGTAGGAACTACTGCGCTGACGTTCAAGGACATTACAGACGGGTTTGCCCGGTTGTTTTCGCCGAGTTTCGCTGGCAACCCGACAGCCCCGACGCCGGCGCTGTTCGATAACAGTAAGTCGCTTGCGACGACCGAGTTTGCCCAGCGAGCGCAGGGGAGTTATGCGGATCTGGTGACCTATCCCGGGAGCGTTGATTTGTCGCCGGCTGATGTTGGGCGCTTGGTCGCGCCCGGCGGGTCGGGTTCGACTGTCACCCTGCCGGATGCGAGCGCTGTTCCTCAGGGGGCTGTCGTAACGGTTCTCGCGGGCTTGAATGGTGCGACCTTCAAGGCGAAGGCCGGGCAGTCTCTGATTGCGATCAACGGCGCGTTGGGGCCGTTTACTCAGCCTCAATCGACAATCTCGGCCTTCCGGCGCTTGAATAACGGTCAAGGCTGGGCGCTGGAAGGGGGCGATGGCGCGCTGAAGTATTCGCCGATTTTGCGGGGGGCGCATTGGGAGACGCAGCCGCAATTCGATAACGGCAAGTCATTGGCGACTACTGAGTTTGTGCAGCGGGCAATGGGTAATTTCTCTGGGCGTTTCGATATTGCAGCGCTGCCGGCGACATTGAGTGTCGCGGCTGCTGGCCAGCGTATTGTGCTTTCTGCATCGGGGACATTGACCCTGCCGCCTGTTAGTTCTGTACCCACCGGCACCAATTTTTTCCTGTTCAACACGACGCCGGGTGTGGTCAACATTGTCCGGCAGGGTACAGACGTTATTTCCGCGCTGTCTGTTAGTTCCATGACCTCTGTGCCCCTTCAGTCCCTGTCCACCATCGTGATCACCGCAGGCAATGGGCAGTGGGTTGTTGAGAACGGTATGTCCGCTTTGAAATATGCGCCTGAGTTCGGCAGCTCTTTTGGGAATAGTGGTTACCAACGATTGCCATCCGGTGCGATTGAGCAATGGGGTACAGGCGTAACGGACGCGAACGGTTACGTCTACGTGACTTTCCCTATTCCGTTCCCTAACGCGCCGCGCAACATCACGCTCACGCACGTCGGGTCAATGTGTTTGATGCACGCGCTCATGGGGGCGGGACTGGGTGCGTCCGGCTGTACGTTGCGCGTGCAAAATGCGGCGGGTACTGCCCAGGCGCTCTGGTCGGTTCAATGGCGAGCAGTAGGAAATTGATGATGAGCAAAACCGTGTTTTTCAGTCCGTCCGTGTGCGGGGCTTATCGCGCAGAGATTCATGGCGCGAACATGCCGCCGGACGTTGTCGAGGTGTCGGAAAGTGTTTGGCAGTCGCTGCTGGACGAGTTGGCGGTTAGCCCTAAAAAAATGTCCTCTCGGCCCAACGGTCAGCCAGTGCTGATTGATCCGCCGCCGCTTGATGCTGAGGAACTGGCGGCGGGTGAGCGCGCCTGGCGCGATGCGCAGTTGGCTTTGACCGATCCGTTGGTCTCCCGGCACCGCGACGAGATCGAGGAGGGCGGTGTGACCTCGATCACCGCTGAGCAGTACGCAGAGCTGCAGGCTTACCGCCGCCAGTTGCGCGACTGGCCGCAAGGTTCGCAATTCCCATTCGCCGAGCATCGACCGATTGCGCCGCAGTGGTTGACCGAGCCGCCTCAATAAACGCCCCGCACTGACGGGGCGTTTTCTTTTCCGTTACGCGTAACACGAACCCCCTTCACAGCCTCGCTTATGCGGGGCTTTTTCGTTTTTGGAGAACGAGCCTTATGAGTTTCTTTCACGGCGTCACGACCACCTCGGTCGATACCGGCGCACGCACTATCTCGCTGCCGTCCTCGTCGATCATCGGCCTGTGCGACACCTTCAGCCCTGGCTTGGTGGGTGGCGGTACGGCCAAGGCCGGCGAACTCAAGCTGATCACCACCGAACGTGAAGCCATTGCAGCGTTCGGCGCCGATTCAGCGATCACCAAGGCCTGCAAGGCGATTTACGCCAAGGCCAAGGCGGTGATCGTCGCCATCGGTGTGCCGAAGATGGACGACCCGGCGCTGCAGACCTCGGCCATCATTGGCGGTGTTTTGGAGTCCGGTCAACGTACTGGCCTGCAGGCGTTGCTCGATGGCAAGAGTCTGTTCAACGCACAGCCGCGATTGCTGATCGCCCCCGGCCATTCGGCTACGCAAGCGGTGGCCACGGCCATGGATAGCCTGGCGCAGAAGCTACGGGCTATTGGGATCATCGACGGGCCATGCACCACCGATGAGGCCGCCATGGCCTACGCGAAAAACTTTGGCAGTCGCAACCTGTTCATGGTCGACCCCGGTGTGCAATTCTGGGACACCGGTGAAAGCAAGACGGTGGACGCGCCTGGTTCTGCCTGGACTGCCGGCCTGTTTGCCTGGACGGATGCGACCTACGGCTTCTGGGCTTCGCCGTCGAACAAGGAGTTTACCGGCATCACCGGTACCACCCGTGCGGTGGAGTACCTGGACGGTGACGAGACCTGCCGAGCCAACCTGCTCAACAACGCGAACATCACCACGATCATTCGTGACGATGGTTTCCGTCTCTGGGGCAACCGCACGCTGTCGAGCGACCCGAAATGGGCGTTCGTCACCCGCGTGCGCACGTTGTTCATCCTCATGGATGCCGTACAGGCCGGCCATAAATGGGCGGTCGACCGCTCGATCACCAAGACCTACGTCAAGGACGTCACCGACGGCCTGGAAGCGTTCATGCGCGACCTGAAAAACCAAGGCGCGGTGATCAACTTCGAGGTGTTCCCGGATCACGAATTGAACACGGCCAGCCAGATCGAGCAGGGCAAGGTGTACTGGCGGATCCGCTTCACCGACGTACCGCCGGCTGAAAACCCGAACTTCCTTTTCGAGGTCACCAACGAGTGGATGACCGAAGTGCTTGAAGCTGCCTAAGGAGGCACCCTGATGATTCCTGAAGTTCTCTCTAACTGCGCCGGGTTTATCGACGGCGTCAGTTTTGCCGGTGAAATGCCGAGCCTCACCTTGCCCAAGGTGGTCCTGAAAACCGAAGCCTACCGAGGCGGCGGCATGGCCGGCGAGGTCGAGATCTCGACCGGCGTGGAAAAGCTTGAAGCCGGTTTCACCACCAACGGTGTTCGTCGCGAAGCGCTGAAGTTTTTCGGCCTGTCTGATCGCACCGCCTGCAGCGCGGTGTTCCGAGGCTCATTTAAAGGCCTGAAGGGTAAGGTCACCCCAGTCATCGTCACCATGCGTGGCGGTATAAAGGAAGTCGACATGGGCGACTGGAAGCCCGGCGACAAGGCCGAGACCAAACACAACATGGCACTGACCTACTACAAACTCGAAGTTGCCGGTCGGGTGGTTTACGAGATCGACATGCTGGGGATGGTCCTGGTCGTCGACGGCGTCGACCAGCTCGCTGACGAACGTTCGGCCCTCGGCCTTTAAGGACACGATGAAATGACGCAAACGAATCAAGCCACTCAAGAAAAACCACTGCCAAGCTGGCTGCAACTGACCGAGGAAGGCTTTCGCATCTCACTGCGACACCCAACCGAACTGTCGGGTGTGCTGGTCGACACGCTGACCATCCGTGCGCCGTGCGTGCGAGACATTCGAGCCGCGCAAGCGACCTGCAACGGCGATGAAGAAAAGCGCGAAATGTCGCTGTTTTCTTCGCTGACTCAGACCCCGGAACAGGATCTGATGGCCCTCAAGCTGGTCGACTACATGCGCCTGCAAAAAGGCTATTTTCGTCTGGTCCAAGACGACGAGGTTTGATGGACCAACGTTGAAAGGGCTGGCCAAGCGGCTGGCCAAGGAGACCGGTTTCTCGGCTGTCGAGATCATGGCCATGCCCTTCAACGACATCGTGTGGTGGCTCACGGACTGAGCCATTTCCAATCATCCTCGACCCCAGGGACACGCACATGGCGAAGAACCTCGCACTCGGCTTTGTCATCGGCGGCGCCGTCGATCCGACGGTGGGCAAAGCGTTCAAGGACGTCGAAAGCAAGATCAAGCACCTGGACACGGTCGGCAGTAAAGCCCGGGTGCTGCAGAACACCATCGGCGACACCATGCGTCTGCGTGAGGAATGGCGCAAGGCGCACGCAACTGGCGCCGCCGGTGCCGACAAGCTGTTGTCCAAATACGAAAAGAACCTCGACCTTCTCAAGAAACAGGGCGTCGAGGTCGGACGGCTGAGTAAGGCCTACGCCACGATGGGTCGCGTTGCGGCCGGCGCTGAACTCAAGGCGCTCGGCCATCGGCAACTGGACGAAGGTCGGCAGGGGATGAAAACCACCCTCGGCCAGGCCGGTGCACTTACTGCTGCCGTAGCGATTCCTACCAAGGTCAGCGCGGATTACGGCGCGATCATTCGTGACATCGCGATCAAGGCCAATATTGCCAACACACCAGAAGAAACGCATCTCTCCAAAACCGTGATCGACACATCGCGGGATACTGGCATGGCGCGCAATCAGGTGGCCGAGGTAGTCAACGCCCTGGTCGGCGCCGGTATGGAGTTGGACAAGGCGCTGTCCTATGCACCGACCGCAGCCAAATTCGCGGTGGGCCAAGGATCGGAAGGCACTGAAACTGCGAAGATGATCAACGCTTTGGGGCAGAACGCCAAGATCACTGACCCCAAGGTAATGCAGCAGGCGCTGGAGGCCATTGCTTACCAGGGCCAGGCGGGCAGTTTTGAAGCGGTCGACATGGCCAAGTGGTTTCCTGAGTTACTGGCCGGTATGGGCAAACTGGGTATCACCGGCATGGATTCGGTGACGCAGCTGGGCGCGATGCTGCAGGTGCAAATGAAAACGGCCGGTGGGTCGGACGAGGCGGCGAACAACCTCAAAAACTGGATGGAGAAAATAGGCTCGGGTGAAACGGTCAAGGCCTACCAGAAGGCCGGGATCGACTATAAGGGGTCGATGCAGACGGGTTTGCAGAATGGCAAATCCACACTGGAATCCAGTTTTGCGCTGGCCCAGAAGTACATTGAAGCGACCGATCCGAAGCGGGCGGCCGAGATGGCCAAGGCCACAGCGGCGATCAGTAAAGAGGCTGATCCCGAGAAAGCCAAAGCTATGATGAAGTCGCTGGAGGAGGCTTTGCGTACCGGTGACCTGTTCGCTGATATGCAGGTCAAGGCCGCTTTGACAGCGTACATGCAGAACAAGGATCTGTATGAGCAGTTGAAGAAAGACTCGGCCAATGCCACCGGGATCCTCGACAAGAACCTGGCGGAGCGCCGGCAAACGTCTGCGCAAAAGTGGTCCGAGATGGCCCAGAGCATGGATGATGCCATGCGCAGCATCGGTGATGCGATTCGCCCGGTCACTGATGCGGTGGCGGATGGGATCACGAATGTCAGCCGTCAGCTCGCGGGACTGTCCGATGAGTCACCGCGTTTGGTGACGGCTATCGGTACCGCTGTGGCGGGCATGATCGCGCTCAAGGGGGCCGTCAGCGCATTCAAGATGGGTAAGGGCCTGATGAATATCGGGCGCGGCACCTTGATGGGCAACCCGAACATTCCGCAAAAGGTCATCGTCACCAACCTTTCGGCCATGGGCGGCGGACTGGATGCCGGCGACTTCGATACCGGTCGTGATGGGAAAAAAGGAAAGGGCGGAAAAGGCGGTAAGGGCGGCGGCAAAGAGGGTATCACTCGTGGAGGCGGGGGTGGTCCTAGCGTTGGCTCTGTGGTGAAAGGAACCGCCGTGGTCGCCATCGCTGAAGCGGGATACAAGGCATGGGATACCTATCAGAACGCCGAAACTCAAGATGAAAAAGCTGAGGGTTACGGGCAAGCGGCGGGTGGATTGGCCGGCACACTGGCCGGCGCTGCAGCGGGGGCCGCTATCGGATCGGCCATCCCCATCATTGGCACCATGGTCGGCGGATTGATTGGTGGCTATCTCGGTTACATGGGCGGCGACGCACTCGGCGGCTTTGCGGGCAAAGAGCTATTCGGAACCCCTGACGCGCTCAAGAAAGTGCCGGATGCCGGGCCGCTGATGATGGTCAATGCCGGGCAGAACATCCCGCCGGTGATGGGCGATATCGCCCGTTCATTTGCGCCGGTACCGGTCGTCAAAAACATGGTCCAGCCGCAACCGAAAATGTTGCCTCTACTGACCGGAGCTGCGCCCGTTCCTCAATCGACTCTCGACAGTCCCAAGCCGCTACTGGCGCCAACGCAAGCGCTGCCGGCGCAGGTTCCAACGCCGCCTGTTTCCAAGCCACTGTTGCCTGAACGGGAGTCGACTGCAACAGCAATGGGGGATGTCACGCGTGCATTAAATCAGCCGGCATCCCCAGCGGTACCGACGATGCTCGCACCGCCTGCAGCTGCGAAACCTCAGTCAACCAAGGTCGAGCAGCGGTTCGATATTCAGGCGCCTCTGCATGTCACCGTACAGGGCGACGTGAAGGATCCGGCGCAACTGGCGCGAGAGCTTCAACCCTACATCGATCAGCAGTGGCGTCAGTCCACGCAGCAGTTGCAAAACCGCTCGCTGTTCGACGAACCGCATGTGTAACAAGGAGGGCCGATGGCCTACATGGAACAGCTGCAGTCGGGACTGAAAAATCTGGCGGCAGCAGGAGAGAGTGGCCGGCGCAGCCTCGACGGCATGATGGGGCCAGTCAACGGTGCCATCAGCGAGATCAGCGGCGCGGCCTCGGAGCTTGAGGGAATTCCCTTTGTCGGTCCGGCGATGGGGGCAAAGCTGCAGCGCGTTATGCGCGGCGTCAATGCCGCTCAGGCCAAGGTCGGCCAGGTGGTGGCCACGTACAACAAAGCCACGCGTGCTGTATCGCAGATCGATGAACGCATGGGTGAGCTGAAGGAACAGGCCGCCCGGGCGTCCACCGCAATCAACAAAGTCGCCGGCAAGGTCAGCCCGTCGCTGGCCAACATCGTGCCGACCGGTTCGCTGGGTGGTGATGCCACCCCATTGCCGGAAGCGGTGAAGCCGTTCCCGCATCTGCTGATCGTGCAACCACAGGATCCGCAGGCGCAGCCCTACTACTTCAATCTGGACACCGCAGCCTTTGATGAACTGCGGCGCTCGACTGAGTTTAGATGGGCCTCGCAGGAGCGACTCACCCGTCGGCCGGCACAGCAAGCGGTCGGTATCGGTGAGGAAAAGATCACGCTCAAGGGTGCGATCTTTCCCGGCTTCAAAGGCGGGATCAAACAACTGGACACCCTGCGCAGCCTCGGTGCCCAACTCAAGCCGCTGACCTTGACCACCGGCTATGGCGACGTGCTTGGCACCTGGTGCCTGAAAAGCGTGGAAGAAGAACAGAGCGCGCTGCTGCAGGGCGGGATCCCGCGCAAGCAGGCGTTTACATTGGAGTTTGTGCGTTATGGCGACGACCTGCAGAACGTTTGACGGGGATCTGCTGGACACCCTGTGCTACCACGCTTATGGGCATCTTGAGGGCACGGTCGAGGCGGTGCTTGATGCCAATCAGGGGCTGGCCGATGAGCCGCAACCGTATCGCGCCGGCATCGTGATCGAACTGCCGGATCTGCCTGGTCCCATTGAAGAAGGCCTGGCACTGTGGAATTGATGGTCTACAGTCATAGCGTAGCCTTTGTTGTACCTGCAGCTACAAACCTTCAAAACCCGCCTCGTGCGGGTTTTTTTATGGAAAAAATAAATGACTCCTGCCTTTCGTATCGTCGCCGACGGCGCCGACATCACGCAGCGGATCAACGACCGACTGCTGCAACTCAAAACGACTGACAAACCCGGCATGGAATCCGATGAGTTCGAGCTGCGCATCGACGACCGTGACGGCGCGGTGGTGCTGCCTCCCCGCGGTGCCAGCATCGAGATCTTCTTGGGCTATGTTGAAACGTCGCTGACCCGTACTGGCCGCTATGTCGTCGACGAGATCGAGTTATCCGGTCCACCAGACACTCTTGTGATTACCGGTAAGGCCAGCGACATGCGCGGCAGTGGTAAGACGATCCGCAGCGGTAGTTGGGAAAACGTACCGTTGTCACGAATTGTGGCCGACGTCGCCGCACGCAATGGCTGGCAACCGGTGTGCCCGGTGCAAACCAAGGTGCCGCGTGCCGATCAGCTCAATGAATCGGATTTCAACTTCATCACCCGTCTGGCCAAGCATTATGACTGCACGGCCAAGGTCGCCGACGGAAAGCTTCTGGTGATGTCACGTCAGGGCGGGCAGAGCGCCTCGGGCAAGTCCTTCGGCGTCGTGCTGATCCAGCGTCGCGACGTCAGTCGCTTTCAGTTTCGGCTCGGTGATCGCAACACGCACAAGGCGGTATCGACCAAGCATCAGGACAAGAAAACCGGAAAGCTCGCCGTGGTGACTCTGGACAACGACGAATCGCCGGACGGATTGCCACCAGTGCACAGCGACCGCCACATATACCCGAACAAGTCCGCCGCCGAAGCCGCCGCCAAGGCACGTCTCACCGCGTTTAACCGTTCCACGGCCGGCGTCCGGCTGGAGATGGCAGGGCGCACCGACTTATTCGCCGAGCGCTCGATCAATGCCCAGGGTTTCAAGGTCGGTCTCGATGGCGAGTACTTGGTCGACTCGGTGGAGCAAGTGTTCACCCAGGCCGGCTGGAGTACGACAGTCGAGTGCAATGGCGGCAAGAAGGGTAAAGCCAAAGCCAAGGGCAAGAAGAAAAAAGCGGCGAAGGATCTGAAGGTCGTTCAGCTCAAGCAATAGCGCCGCATTCTCACAACTCAAGGAGACATCGATGTCACTGACCGAACAGCAACTGCAATCCATCATGCCCAACGCCCGCCGCCAAGCGGGCGTTTTTGTATCTGCTCTCAACGCAGCCATGGCCCATCGGCAGATCAACACACCGAAACGGCAAGCCGCGTTCCTGGCGCAAGTCGGTCACGAGTCGGGTCAGCTGCAGTACGTCCGGGAACTGGGCGGCGACCAGTACCTGAGCAAATACGACACCGGCACCCTGGCTGCGAAACTGGGTAACACCCCGGCAGCGGATGGTGATGGCCAGCGTTATCGCGGTCGGGGTCTGATCCAGGTCACCGGCCACGACAATTACCTGCGCTGCAGCTTGGCGCTGTTCGGTGACGAGCGATTGCTGCGCACGCCTGAGCTGCTGGAACTCCCACAGTGGGCCGCCGAGTCGGCTGCGTGGTTCTGGTCAGTGAATGGGCTGAACGCGCTGGCCGATCAAAACGAATTCAACGCGATAACCCGCAGGATCAACGGCGGCCTCAATGGCCTGCAGAATCGGCTGGAGTTGTGGGGGCGGGCGAGGGCGGTTTTATGCGTCTAGGTGAACTGATCCCGGCGCCGTATCGGCTCCTGGCCAAAGGCTTGGTGCTGGTCGTCTTGGCCGGTGGTTCTGCGTCCATTACCTGGCAAGTGCAGGATTGGCGCTACGGCAAACAGCTCGCCGAACAGGGCCGCCTCCACACCGAAACCCTCAATCAACTGGCCCTAGCCTCGGCCGCGCAGCAGCGTGACGAACAAGACAAGCGCCTCGCGCTCGAGCAGCGCCTGGCAACCAGTGAACAAACCCATTACCGAGCCTTGAGCGATGTCCAACGTGATCAAGGTCGCCTGCGCGACCGCCTTGCCACTGCTGATCTGCGCCTGTCAGTCCTACTCGACGCCACCAGCGGCGCCGGCAACGGATCGGTGTCAGCCGCCACCGCCACCGGCGGCGTGGTTCATGGCCCCACAAGAGCCGAACTTGACCCAGCGCATGCTCAACGAATTATCGCCGTCACCGATGACGGCGACCGGGGGCTGATTGCCCTCGCAGCCTGTCAGGCATACGCCAAAGAAGTCTCAACACCGAAGTGAAAAAGAGCGGCCGGTCCGGATGCGTCAACATCCGGATCGACCGCCGTCCCTGCAGATGGTCCCTGCAAGTCCAGCCAGGGCTCTTGCTCCGTGCACAAAGCGCGGCGAGCCTAGCACCTGTTTATCCATACAGTAAAGGTCTTGCTTTCAATGTCTACACCTATCATTCCTTGGATGGGCGGCAAACGCCGCCTGGCCGACCGCCTCCTTCCGCTTTTTCCGCCACACGAATGCTACGTCGAAGTCTTTGCCGGCGGTGCCGCGCTGTACTTCATGAAGCCCCAGCCATCACCCGTCGAAGTCCTCAACGACATCAACGGCGACTTGGTCACGCTTTATCGCGTCGTGCAGAACCACCTCGAAGAATTCGTGCGCCAGTTCAAATGGGCGCTCAGTTCGCGGCAGGTGTTCGAATGGCAGAAGATGACCCGCCCTGAAACCCTCACCGACATCCAGCGCGCCGCCCGATTCTTCTACCTGCAGCACCATGCCTTCGCCGGCAAGGTCTCAGGGCAGACGTTCGGCACGGCGACCACTGCCCCGGCCATCAATCTGCTACGCATCGAGGAAAACCTCTCGGCCGCGTGGCAGCGCCTGTCCGGCACCTACGTCGAAAACCTCCCTTGGCTTGAATGCGCAGAACGCTACGACCGTGCCCACACCTTCCATTACATGGACCCGCCTTACTGGCAGACCGCCGGCTATGGCGTGGACTTTCCGTTCGAAAACTACGAGCGAATGGCAGACTTCATGCGCCGCTGCAAAGGCAGAGTGATGGTCAGCATCAACGATCATCCCGACATCCGCCGCGTGTTCGACGGCTTCCACTTCGAGACTCTGGACATCCGCTATACCACAGCCAATCAACGGCAGGGGAAGGCCGAGGTCAGTGGCGAACTGGTGATCTTCAACTGGGAGCCGGCTGCGCTTGGAGGCCTTTTTTAACCACGCAAGTGGACATGCATTGAGCTTCTTGTTGTGGCTTTTGGCCATTATTGCTGGTGCCGGATTTGTGACCCATCATCCTCATTCATCTAAGTGATAGATCAACATGAACAAGACCCTGGCTGCGCTTTCTTTTCTAATGACGCTGAGCTGGGTCACTGTAGTGCTGTTGGTGATGTATTTGATGTCGCAGTGAAGGTAAGGGACGATGGAAGGCGTAGTGCTTAATGACAAAATGAAGCGAGAGGCTGACCGCCTGCTCGCTCAAATCGTGGGCGCTGACTCTATGATTGTTGCTGTAAAAGCGGGCGCCAGAGCAGATGGGTTTGTTCTAGGTTTGGAGACCGCCAGGGCGTTGAGGGACGGTGATGCAGACCGGTTATATGTCATCTTTGAAGCGGCTCTTGTTGAGCGGCTCAAGGCCTTTGCGCGCTGAATAAGTCATCAGCCTGATTCGCGTCGATTGGGGCCATTAAATGTGGGCCTTGATTGCGTACGTTGCCGATGGCCCGATCAATCCTGAACCATTCGAACTTCTGCGCTGGTTCTCCCTGGAGAAGCGCCATTTGCTCGGCGCGCTCTTTAGGCGTGGCTGGGTCCAACCATTCCCTTGCCAACTCAGGTGAGAGAACTACCGGCCTGCGGTCATGGATGTCGACCATGCCGCCTTCACTGTCAGCGGTGATGATTACAAAGCCGTCGTGCTCACCGGCACGTTGCTGTTCATGCGGGTATTGGCCAATGGCCGCGCAGAGAATGGGGGATCGATCCCGATGCCTGATCAGATAGGGCTGCTTTTTTGACTCGCCTTCGTCGACCCATTCGAACCAGTTATTGATCGCGATGATCGCTCGGTGCGGCCAGATCGCGCGAAAGAATGGTCCGTGGGCGACCTTTTCCACTCGAGCATTGATCGGTGCGGCACGATCCTTCGCCCAGTGTGGTCGCCATCCCCACCTAACCATATCGGCGTGAAGGTAATCACCTTCCTGGTGGAAGAGGGCGAGCTGCATGGTTGGCGCGGCGTTATAACGTCGAAACGGCTGCTCGCCGGTCGAGTTGATCAGAGCATTCGGCATGCTGAGGGCGGCCACGAAGTCGTGAATGCCATCGTACTGTGAAAGTCGTCCACACATCGCTTGGCCGCCTATCAGATATTTCCTACAGAAATTGACCGCAAGACGATCTGAAAGTTAACTGTATATTCGTACAGTTCTGGAAGTCGTGCGTCATGAGCTTTTCAATCGTAGGCCCAATTGCTGTGGCCGGTCGGAAATTACCACTCTGCCTTTTTCGCGTGCCCGCCGGATTTCCCTCGCCTGCGGCGGATCACATCGAGGCGCATATCTCGTTGGACGAGGTGCTCAACATCCGAGCGCCTCATGTCTACCTGGTGAAAATTTCCGGTGAGAGCATGCAGGGCGCGGGAATCTTTGATGGCGATCTGGCAGTGGTGGATCGCTCACTTGAACCCGTACACGGGCACATAGTCGTTGCTTTGCTGAACAACGACCCACTGTGCAAGCGCCTGTGCATCCGGGGAAAGGACGTCATCCTTCTGTCAGAAAATCCGAAGTACCCACCCCGATACGTGCTGGAGGGAGATGAGCTGTCAATCTGGGGTGTGATCATCGGCAGCGTGCGCAGCCATGTCTAACGCCCTGCCGGTTTTCGGCCTGATCGATTGCAACAGTTTCTACGCCAGTTGCGAGCGAGTGTTTCGTCCGGATCTGGCAAGGGTGCCCATCGTCGTGCTGTCGAACAACGACGGTTGTGTGATCGCTCGAAGCTACGATGCCAAGCCGTTCGTGAAGATGGGCGAGCCGTACTTTCAGATCAAGCACAAGCTAAAGCAGCACGGCATCGTCGCTTTTTCCTCGAACTATGCGCTGTACGGCGACATGAGTGAGCGGGTCATGACGTTGATTGAGTCGATGGTGCCCGCAGTCGAGGTGTATAGCATTGACGAAGCGTTCGTCGACCTCGCTGGCATCCACGAACTGGATAGCCTGGGCCGAGAGATTCGGAGCCGGGTGCTTAGGTGTGCGGGCATTCCGGTAGGTGTAGGGATCGCTCACACCAAAACCCTCGCCAAGCTCGCCAACCATACTGCCAAGCGCCTGCAAGCTCAGACGGGAGGGGTGGTGAATATATGCGATCCCGTAAAGCGTGATTGGGTTCTCCGCAATACCGACGTCGCGGAGGTCTGGGGGGTAGGGCGGCGTATGAAAGCGCACCTCGACGCTATGGGCATCAAAAGTGCGATGGATCTGGCAAAGGCTGACCCATGGACGCTGCGTAAAAACTTCAGCGTTGTAATCGAAAAGACGGCGCGAGAACTCGCGGGTACACCGTGTCTGGAGCTGGATGAACCCGATCCGCCCAAACAGGAGATCTGCTGCAGCCGGATGTTCGGTTCTCGACTCACCGAACTAGCGCCGATCAAGGAAGCGGTGGCCACGTACATGATGCGCGCATCAGAAAAACTCAGGGCGCAAAACTCGCTGTGTAAGAAAGTGCGCGTGAGCATCCGCACCGGTATGTTCAACCCGGAGGAGGCGAAGTACGCCAATGGTGTGGTGATCGATATGCCTTACCCCACTGATGACGTCCGGCTACTGACCAAGTCTGCAGTCGATGCGCTGGATCGGGTATATCGCCCTGGGTTTAAGTACAGCAAGGCAGAGGTGTTGCTGATGAACCTGTGTCAGCCAGGTGAATACACGGACGATATGTTTGCGGCTTCTCAACCGGCGGAATCTTCCAAGGTCATGGCCGTACTGGATCAGATCAACGACCGTTGGGGAAGGGGGACGCTGCGAGCGGCGAGCGTCCCTAGCAAGCCAGAGTGGGCCATGCGGCGTGAAATGATGAGCCAGAGCTACACGACTCGCATGGATCATTTGTGGACGATCAACTGTAGGTAGTGAGACGTCTGCTATCGGCCACAAGCAGCCGGTCAGATCATCCGTTCGACATCGCGTTGCTGTATTGGAGCAATGCACTAAGTCATCTGGCTGACCAGCCAAAGAAAGCACGCATCATTGCTGCTATCACTGCGATAGTTCGTGTGCCGCTTCCATCAACTACACTTTAATGCCGAGCGGTTTACTGGCATATGGTCCATTTCTGAGCGAGGCTTTTGTGAGCGATTACGATTTTTCGCGGCTAAACGATAAAGAGTTCGAAGTCTTTTGCGCTGACCTGCTAAGCGCGAGGGAGGGGGTTAGATTCGAAAGATTCAAGCCCGGACGTGACGCTGGAGTGGATGGGCGCTTTTTTAGGTCCGAGGGGGATGAATGGATTCTCCAGTGTAAGCATTGGATTTCGACGCCGTTAGAAAAGCTCGTTAAATCTATTGCGGATTCTGAAAGCCTCAAAGTTCAGAAATTATCGCCAAGTCGCTATATCTTAGCCTTGTCTCACTCGCTTTCACTTAATGATAAAAAAATATTGATGCAGAAACTTTCACCATTTGTTTTATCTCCAGCAGATATACTGGGCCGACAGGATTTGAGTGATATACTCGCGAAGCATCCAGATATTGAAAGACGGCACTATAAGCTCTGGATTGCTAGTTCGAATGTTCTTGCGTACATGCTTAATAAGCCCATACATGACAGGAGCCAGTTTGAGCTTGGTGAGATTATTGAGGCCTCTAAGGTATATGTAGCTACGGTAAATCATAATCAAGCGATTGATAAACTGGAATCTACCAGTGTTGTTATCATTACGGGTCCAGCTGGCATTGGTAAGACAACATTGGCTGGGCAGCTAATCCTACAGTACGTCGCAGACGGGTTTGAGCTTTCGGTCATTTCTGATGATATTAAAGAGGCCGAGAGTATCTTCGACCCTGACTCAAAGCAAATTTTCTATTTCGATGATTTTTTGGGTCGCAACTACCTAGAAGCGCTTTCTGGCCATGAGGGCGCCAAGATTGTTGGTTTTATTAGGCGCATAGTCAAGAATCCAAAAAAGCGATTTGTATTGACATCTCGAACTACTATTCTCAATCAAGGAAAAATTTTAAACGATGTTTTCTACAACTCAAATATAAATAGAAATGAGTTTGAGATAACACTTGAATCTTTGGTGAAGATTGATAAGGCGAGAATTCTTTACAACCATATCTGGCATTCTGAAATAGATGCTGAATATATTGAGCAGTTGTATTCTCATAAACGTTATCGAACTATTATTGATCATAGGAATTTTAATCCTCGGCTAATCCGATTTATTACCGATGCCCAGCGATTGGAGGATGTCCCATCCGAGTCTTATTGGGCGCATATAGCTGGTTTGCTAGATGATCCGTCTCAGGTCTGGGATCATCCATTTCAAGCGCAACTGGATGACTGTGGCCGTGCCTTGGTTTTGCTGGTCGCTATGAACGGGCGCGTGATTACTGAGCCTGAGCTTTCAGAGGCATTTGCGCGATACCTAGAGAATCCAGGAGCCGCCAGTCTTACTGGAAAAAAAGATTTTCTATTAAACCTCCGTCACCTATCTGGTTCGATGCTCACGAGATTAGTAGTAAGCGAAAACCAGACTTTTGTTCGGTTATTTAACCCGTCTTTAGGTGACTTCGTACTCAATAGATATGCTAGTAACACCCCTGTTTTACGGCAGTGCTTTGGTAGCCTGAAGACCCAGTCTTCATTGAAAACGCTGAAGGATATGCTGGATAACAAGATAATCAGTGCTGGCGTGGCGACCGAAGTGATAGGTCATATCTTTTCATCCGTTTTAGATGTTAATTTCCTTGGGTCTAATTCCGAATTTGTAGCTCAATTATGTATTTCGAGGTCTGAGCTTGGTAAAAAGTTTAACTTAGCAGACCAAAGTCTTTTAAAAGCGATTAATTTTATTTGCGGCGAGAAGTGTGACCGATCCTTCTTGGCATCGGCACGAGTGTTTTTATGGGCGCTGCGCAGTGGCAGTGTTGATAAAATGACTGTGGAAGCGTTCTTGGCTGGAGCCTTTGCCAATGACCCAAATTATGACGAGCTACTGATTTTAAGTCAGATTGTCAAATGCTTTAAAGTTGTAGAGCATCAATCGCTTTACGATGCATATGACCAAGTCGTCACGGACTACCTAATTGCGTCAGTTGAAGATGAGTTTCCAGATGCAGAGGTGTTTTCTGATGGTGGTTCGCAATCAGCAGCTCGCAGAAAATTTATGGAGCTAATGGATGAAAAAGCTTTCGAGTTGGGTGCTAATGATTCATCCAGTGTGGCTGATGGTGTTGTAGACTTAGTTGACGTAGATAGATTCTACGATAAATATTTTAATGAAACAGAGCGTGAGCCAGATTATGAGTCTTATAGAGATCAACGCGTGAGTTTGGCCGAGCGATTATTTAGTGCTATCGATCCAATTGACGATTTGTTTTCGCGTGATTAAAGCATTCATCCTGAATTCGTATTGCGGATGAATAATATGATGGATTTGGTTCGCCCTAGGTTTCCAAGTACTTTCAAGGTCTTCATTTTGCCGACTGCAGTCGCAGCTAATGGCCGTTTGCTGCCTGTTGCGAAGGGCTGCAAACGGCTGTGGATTCAACCGGTCGACGCAACAGATTGGCTAAATCGTTCTGCCGGTGTTTCGTAGTCTAGCGTTTTCCGAGGGCGGCTATTTAGCTGCCTTGCCACTTCATTGAGCGTGGCTTGCGAGTGCTCCGCAAGGTCGGTTCCTTTCGGGAAGTACTGCCTTAACAACCCGTTGGTGTTCTCATTTGATCCTCGTTGCCAAGGACGATGAGGATCGCAGAAGTAGACTTTGATGTCGGTAGCCACCGTAAAGCGTTTATGGTCAGCCATCTCTTTACCGCGATCCCAGGTCAGCGATTTGTAGAGTTCTTGGGGCAAGTTACGGGCGTTTTCAATTAGGGCGCTGATGACCGTCTCGCTATCCTTACCGTCCAATTTCACTAGCATTACGTAGCGGGTATGTCGCTCAACAAGAGTGGCAATTTGGCTGTTCCTGCTACCGCACAGCAGGTCGCCTTCCCAGTGACCTGGCACCGCCCGATCCTTAGCCGCGGCCGGGCGTTCACGGATCGATACAGCATCAGTGATTCGTCCGTGATTTTCTTTTTTCTGCGTGTGATGACGCGAGCGACGCATGGCCCGCGTGCGCCGTAAATGCTCAAGCAACTCCTTCTTCAGAGCCCCGCGAGCCTGTATGAAGAGCGTGCGATAGATCGTCTCGTGTGACACCTGATAGCTCGTATCGTCCGGGTACGTGCGCTTCAACCAACCGGCAATTTGTTCCGGTGACCACTGCAATTGAAGCTTGTCTGCAACAATTTGCGCCACCGTTCGGTTCTCAACAAGTTTGCAGACCTTGGGTCGATGGGCGCGATCCCAGGCAGCCTGATCAGCTTGATTAGCCCGGTAGCATCCTTGGCCACCGTTGCGTCTGATCTCACGGCTGATCGTAGAGGCTGCTCGCCCTAGCAACACAGCCATGGAACGGATCGAGTTACCTGCCACCACGGCACGCGAAATCTCTTCACGCTCAGCCAACGTCAGCGCCAATCTGGATCTGCGGCGTACAGCGGGTCTGATACCGCCTGTTTCCGCCAAGATGCGCTGTATCGATGAATGGTTTCGATCAAATAGTTGGGCGATGTGCTGGAGAGAGTCGCCTTTCTGCCAGTGATCCCACATCAGTTTTTTCTGGCTTTCGGTGTAATAGATCCGAGGTCTCTGCTTCATCTGCAACACTCCTTCTGCTTACACAGAATTTAGTCGTGTTGCGTCGACCGGTTGAATCCACAGCCAATAGCTGCCATTCGTAAGCGGCCACACGCAGACTGTAGACATACTGCTCATGACTTCGTAATCTGCACACCATCCAATTTGTATTGTCTATTATCTGTTTGGCATTTTCGCAGTAGCATTCAGTCCAGACAAGCAGTCACGCACGAGCAGAATTTTATGTGACAAAACTAGTATTTATAAAAATTATGTCTTGGCGATCATTTTCAATTGATCATTATTTAGGTTCTATATAAATGTACGAAGAAGAGAAAGTAGACTCCTCAGCAAAAAAATTGACAATGGCCTTTATGCAGGGGGTGATGAGCAATTATCTGGCCCCACTATGGAAATATATGCAGGAGAACCCGAGCCTCATAAAAACAGCTCCTGGCTTCCTGCTAAATCCTGAAGAAATTGTTGTGTATATCGGTCAAACCCACATCGCTATAGAGTACGTGGGATCAGAGGTCACTGAGAAGCTAAATACCGACGGAATACTGAACCTGAGATATCATGATTATTCGGTAAAAGAGTGTAATCTGTTCGAAAAAATCATAGGTTTTGAATATGATTCAACCTCAAGCCGTATACTTTCAATGCCTTTGCCGCCATTCAGTGAAGACTTGGTGCTGCCGACAAACAAGGGCTGGGACAAGCTCACAGAGTTGAAATGGAATTTTGCAGCTCAAAATAGCATTATGGGTTTTAATGTGCCAAGCCCAGCGCCTATGAAAGGGCAATTTACTAGAGTCGTAAACGGAATGTTTTTTGACGCTGACGACTCTGGATTAAGGACTAGGCATATAAAATGGCTAGACTTCTTTCCTATTTATTTTGATAGCAGTGATGAAAAATTCGACCGCATTGGTTTTAATCTGCATGAGATTAAAAAATTTGTAGAGCATGACGCTCATTACTCTTATCCTATGCCTGATGACTACAAATACATTCAGCTACCGAAGATCAATAGATTCATCGAAGTGTGGGGCAACTCCAAAAGCACAGAGCCTGATATAACCTCCCACTTATCGAAGGAAGAAAATAAATTCATCCTAACCATGAAGTTTGGTGCAAAGGATGTATTTTCCGAATTAACTTGTGAGTGGCAGAGCGAAAAAAGGAATAACATAAGGCCAGATTTTTTTGTTTTGCAACCCAACGGCTATGCAGATATCGTCGAGTTCAAGCTTCCGGAAATTGACAAGGGCTTCATTGTTGGCGGTCAAAACAGAGAAACATTTTCTTCCTGGCTAAATTCTTATATTTCTCAGACCAGGGTATATGCTACTTATTTTGATGACCCGAACAACAGAAGATGGTTTGAAGAAAAGTATGGATTTAAAGTTCACAAACCTCGCAGATGGCTTGTCGTCGGACGTAGAAGCGATTTTGAGTCTGATGTATGGCGGGAAATCATGTCAGACCATCGAGATTTGGAAATAATAACCTTTGACGATTTAATAGATGGAGTTGTGGTGCAATTCTATAAATGAAATCAATTGTTGAGCTAAAATAAATCACCCTTAGCACATCAAACTGCCGTCTACCGGAAGCGGGCGGTCGTAAACACCGCCGCTTGCAGCAGTCTACCGCCCATAGCTGAAATGGGCGGTTCGCTTCACTCGAAAAACGATTCAGCTTATCGGCACCTGCCCAGCATCACTTATGTCGTCTATTTATGGTTATTTTTCAGGAGAGAAAGTGAAAGTACCAGATATTCTTTATAAATATACAACTGCCAGCACTACACAAATAGTATTAAGAACGGGGCGCTTGAGGTGGCAAAGTCCATGCCAATTTAATGATGCTAGTGAGCTCCAACGAATGCCGATATTATCTCCAGGCTTCGATGAGTCAAAATCTATTTATTCAAACAAGCTTGTTGAAATTGCGTATTCTGGCAAGGATGCCAATCTGTCTATTTATTCGCAGTGGACACAAGAAATTATTGGAATGCTGCGGCAACTAAAAAAACAAGGCGCACCTCAAAAGACAATATTAAAAAAACTCGAATCAGTTATTCCGAAAACTACAGAAAGCTTAGAGAGACTTTTTAGAAAAAGCACAGAATTGAATAACAATGGCACCCTCCGTTGCTTCTGTTTAACTGAAAGCGAACTCAACACTTTAATGTGGGCGCACTATGGGGACAGTTATAAAGGCTGCATGCTAGGATTTCAGCATATTGATGAGCTTTCAACCCCATTCGGTGCGGCCGAAAAAGTAAGGTACACCAATGAAGCTCCAATAATTGGCAGTGCTGTGGATTTCCTTCTGTATGGGCCTAGCTCAGAACAAAACAAAGAAACAAGATTGGCTATCTATCATACAAAAACAAAAGACTGGGAATACGAAAAAGAGTGGCGGGTGATTCACAAAGTAAACCCTGTAAGAGATTCTCTCTATACGGATTTTAAATTCTATCCTGATGAACTAAAATCTATTACGTTTGGTTTGAAATTGAACCCAGAGATCAAAGCTGAAATTTTGAAACTAATCTCTTCTCATTATGCTCATTGTGAGCTGTATCAGCTAGAAATGATTGGTGGAGTAATAAGTCGTATGGAGTATGCCTGCTAACAAGTAGCTTAAGACGTTCGCTCCACTCACTGAGACTGTGGAAGCCAACCCTTAGCTTGATGGTTAGTCAATCAACACGTCACCATGGAGGCCTAAATAAGGGATAGGCGAACAGTTATTTTTATGACTAATAGCAACGATGAGAGTAGTGAGTATTTGGTCGCCAGCTACCAGTCACCGACGTCTGCTTTTGGCCGAAAGCAGACCTCGGTGGGTGAGGGTTAGCTCCCAGTCTTTCCCTTCAGCTTGGCCAGTCCTTGCTTGATGTATCCGGCGTTTTCGCCAATCGCCCACAAGGCCCCGCGGACGTTGTCTCCGACTTCAGTGAAACCTTGCTGTTCAACATGGAGCGTCAACTCCATCAGCGCTGCTTCTAGGCCGAGCTGATTCTGGTAGATCCTTTCCAGCACATCCGATAACGAATATTCGTCAGCCACAGCATCGACTCCTTTCGCAAAAGGAAAAGCATAGTACCGGTAGTGCCCTTTGTGGGCGGTAGTTGCTCAATGCTTAGAAATTGCTACAAAGCATTGTCTTTTTAAGGGCGTGACCAAGCTGGCCGGGGTGCAGACGAGGGGCTACGACCAATCCATCATCGAAGCGACCCAGCGGCCTCTCCCGGATTAGAGGTGTCATCGACATGTGCTGGTATCTACTAGGAAAAAATCATTAGTGTTTTGGAAACATCAAAAACGGCACGAGAGTGATAGACTGGATCTATCAGTGTAACGCTTTGAAGCGCATAAATCATTGAAGCACGGGTGCGGGTTTGATCGCATTGCTGGTTTTAGTAATTACTTTGTATCGGAGATTACAGTGAATACCACAGATTTGATAGCAATTTACGCCGCGGTTTTAAGTACTCTTACAATTGCGTACCAGATAGCCACAACTCAAAAAAAATTTAATGTGTTGGTTATGCCAGGTGTTAAGGCTGACGAAAGCGAGGTGTCAGTAGTCGTGCTTTTGCGAAATACTGGAAATAAATCGGTATTTATAAATTCCTTATCCTATGTGTATGCCTATAAAAAAAGTTCTTGGTGGGAAAAAATCAAATTTTTCGCAAAATACAAGCGCAATCCAAAGTTCCATAACTATGTTCATTGTCATTTTTCAGGGTTGCTTGATAACCCCCTTCCATGTGATATTCAGCCCGGGCACTCTGTTCAGGTTTGGATTTCTGCGAATAACATGAAAGGTATTGAAGATAGGTCTAAGATGTTTGCAGTATATGCGCAAGACGCTCTCGGTCGGAACTATTACAGTGATTCCCTAGAAGTAAAGCTTATAGCGAAGACATAGCTCTCAACGAGGTTTTAGTAATTGATTAGCCTCAGGTTTCAAGAAAATAAATGATTATATCGCTAAGGTATCAACCTTCGTAGAGATCATGTTGGTTGCTAGGTACGCACGCTCATGGTGCTCTCCGCTATACGAATCGTAGATGCATAGGGCTCAATCGCGCTCATCACTATTTTTCGGTCTTCATTGGAAATATGCGATCCCAGTGTGACAAGCATTGTACTGATTGCAGATTTAGATAGCGGTAGGTCTATATGCTTTACCGAACTGCTAGACAAAACGCCAGCGCCCAAACTACGTTCGTACATGTCAAATAGGGCTTCATCGTAAGAGTGTTGAGAGTATATACGATCTAATTTCGGCCCTTCTGTCGCCATAAGGACGAAACGATATTCTAATTGATCAGCCCAAGCCTTTGATTTTATCCGACCAAGTCCGCCTGTGTCATCGAAACTTGTGGTCCCGTTAATCTCTGAAATAAGCTCTGCCGCTCGCTGTGCTGGAGACTCGACATATTCCACCGCGCCACCGAAGCTTTTCGACATGTCATCTGCGTAGGGAGCAATTATATAGCCATTGCCTAGCATCTCATTTATGGAAAATGGAACTGTGACATCTTTAACGCGGATGCCGACACTATTCCCTTTTAAAGGTGGTTTGGTGCAATTTCTGCGGAGCTCAATGTTGACGTGGTGGAAGTCAAATGGATTACTTGGAAGAGTGATCCTTATCCCTCGATGTTGGTCTCCATAGCGAAACCACTGCCCGGAATGCTCCGTAACGGAATTTGTCCATGAGCTAACGAAGAAGTTACGTGCGTCTATGTGAGCCGTTTTAAAAGGCATCTCACTTCCATCATCGAGCTGATCAGCTCTCGTAAAGCGAATTTTTCCGCTTTGAAGAATCAGAGGAAGGGTCGACGCTTGGGTGTAATGATGAATGTCCATGTCTTATGCTGCCTCTGATCCATGAATTGCAACGATTTTTTGAACAGCCTACGACCACCTCTGATCTAGAACCTGCCCGTAATTGAGATACCCGCATCTTGGAAAAAGCCCCGTATCGCGACTAACGATTCGAGGCTTTCAGACGGGATAGCGAAGCAGGAGTCCGTACCAATTCCCGTACCAATAACCGTGTTTTGGCATGGGTCAACAAGTATGACTGGGACTCTAAATCCCTGATTTCATTAACCCAGAAGACCGAGTGCACACTACCTAACATGGCGGTGTAATTCTGTTCCAGGGACATGAAACTACCTGTGGGGATTTTCGCAAAGGGCAAGGGTACGGTGGCGGACACGACCCTGCAAGTTCGGTGTAACGGGATTATTCGTCGCGGCCTTCCATCATGGTGCGTTTGAGCATCACATACACGGCGCCGGCACCGCCATGTTTCGCCTGGCACGAGCAGAAACCGAGCACTTGCGCGTGCTGGCGCAGCCAGGTGTTGACGTGGCTTTTGATCATCGGCCGCTTGCCGTCCAGACGCACAGCCTTGCCGTGGGTGACGCGCACGCAGCGGATTTCGAATTTGGTCGCTTCGGCCAGAAAGGCCCAAAGGGTTTCGCGGGCCTTTTCCACGCTCATGCCGTGCAGGTCGAGGCTGCCTTCGAACGGGATCTGCCCGATCTTGAGCTTGCGCATCTGGCTTTCCTGCACCCCGTCGCGAGCCCACATCAGCTCGTCTTCCGGGCCGACGTCAATCACGAACTGATCGGACAAACCGTCAACGGTCGTGGTGTCGGTGCGCACGGTGGCAGACTGGCGCAGCTTGGCGATCCGGTCACGGTCAGCCTTGGGTTTGCCGGTGTCGGCGCGGTCGTGCTTGATCGGCTTGACGCCTTGGATCGCACTTTTGAACAGGGAAAAATCGTCGTCTTGCATGTCAGCCTCCGCGAAGGGCGGCCAGTTTACCCAAACAGACACAAAACGGCCCGGCAAAAAGCCAGGCCGTCGATTCAATCATGTTTTTTCATCAGGTGCGGGGACATGTTCAGCTCCCGCGATTGCCGTGCGCGACGCCGGCACCGACGCCACAGGGCCACACCGAAATACAGGAACAGCAGGCCGACCGCGAGAATGATTGCCGAGCCGAGCGGTGTTGCATTCAGATCGCCGAGCGCCGGCGGGCGCCCCAGCAGGCTGGCGGCCCCGGCCATCGCCAGCAGCACGCCGAACGTGGCCAGAATGGCCGCGATCGCCGCGCCGAATCGAAATCGCCAGTTGCTTTGGCCTTTGGGCCGCAAGCGGCGTGCGTCAAATCCATCGGATAACTTCATTCCGACCTTCCTCAATGGGTATCGGCCCTTCGACCGGGAGTTGACCGGGTTGTTCCTGAGGCTAGGGTAATTGAAGCAAATGCGAGGTCTTTGCAGATGAGCGGCGGGCTGAGCCGCTCATTTTCGGTCGATCAGATCAGATCCTGGGTCAGCGCGAGGGTGGCGAAGTTGTCGGCCATGATTGCCATTTCCGCTTCCTGCACCTGTTCGGCGCTGAGCACGCGGCCCTTGAACGGCAGATCGCGGGTGGCGCAGGCGTCTTCGACGAGGGTGCAACGGAAACCCAGGTTTTTCGCCGCGCGCACGGTGGTGCTGACGCTGGAGTGGCTCATGAAACCGCAGACGATCAGGTCCAGCGAGCCGATGGTTTGCAGACGATCGTAGAGTTCGGTGCCGTGAAAGGCGCTCGGCAGCAACTTGCCGATGATGGTTTCATCGCCCTGGGGTTCCAGGCCGGGGATGAACTCGCCGCGCTCGCCCTGCGGGTCGAACAGACCGCCGACAGTGCCGAGGTGACGCACGTGCACGATTGGCCGGCCGGCTGCACGGGCGGCGGCAACCAGTTGTTTGATGTTCGCAACCGCCGCGTCCATGCCGCTCAGGGCCAGCGGGCCGCTGAGGTACTCTTTCTGGGCATCGATGATGACCACGGTGGCATGGCTCAACGTGGCCGCTGCGTAACCGCGACCGCTGAGTTGAAACATCGTTTTTGGAACGGACATTCTGGGGCTCCTTCGGGTGGGGCTTTTGCGACATTGTCCTCTGGCTGAGCGGTTCTGTGAATCGCTACCATCGTAGGCACCGTCGTTGCTGGCCTGCAGCCTTGTCAAGTTACACGATCTGTTCAATAGCCGAGTGGAAAATCGGAAGCGTCCTACCGTCGCCCCGGAATCCTTCCTGCGTCGTCGTGGAGCGTTTTGGCTGCTAGAATCGCCAGTCGTTTTTTCTGGAGTTCTGCCCCGTGATCACTTCCCGACTTCGTACCCTGCGCGACCACATCCGTTGGGCCGTCAGCCGCTTCCATGGGGAGGATCTGTTTTTCGGCCATGGCACCGACAATGCCTGGGACGAAGCCCGACAGCTAGTGCTCGGTGCCTTGCACTTGCCATGGGAAATCGCCGACAGCTATCTCGATTGCGCGCTGGAAGACGATGAGCTGGTCAACCTTCAGCGCCTGCTCAAGCGCCGCATCGAAGAACGCATTCCGACCGCTTACCTGCTGGGCGAAGCCTGGTTCTGCGGCATGTCGTTCATCGTCGATGAACGCGTGCTGATCCCGCGTTCGCCGATTGGCGAGCTGATCGAAAACCGTTTTGCCCCATGGATCGGTGACGAACCCGCGCGCATTCTCGATCTGTGCACCGGCTCCGGTTGCATCGGTATCGCGTGCGCATACGAGTTCCAGAACGCCGAAGTGGTGCTGGCGGATCTGTCATTCGAAGCGCTGGAAGTGGCGAACCAGAACATCGAGCGTCATGGCGTCGATGAGCGTGTGTTCACCGTGCAGGGCGATGGTTTCGATGGGCTGCCGGGTCAACGTTTCGACCTGATCGTGTCGAACCCGCCCTACGTCGATGCGGAAGATTTCGCCGACATGCCGGACGAATACCAGCACGAGCCGGAACTGGGCCTGGCCTGCGGCGACGATGGTTTGAACCTGGTGCGTCGGATGCTCGCCGAAGCGGCGGATCATCTGACCGAGAAGGGTTTGCTGATTGTCGAGGTGGGCAACAGCCAGGTACACGTCGAAGCGCTGTACCCGGAAGTCGATTTCGCCTGGCTGGAGTTCGAGCGCGGCGGGCATGGCGTGTTCATGCTGACTGCCGAACAGTGCCGCGAACATCAGGCGCTGTTCGCTTCCCGCGTCTGACCTGAAACGATCGTTCCCACCCCGGTGGGAACGATCATTGGCTTAGCGGTGCGTTGCAATCCAGATCAGCAGCCCGGCCTGAAACACCGCAAACGCCACCAGGCAGGTAATGGTGAAGCGCAATCCGGCGTCTTCGCGCTTGAACTTGCTGACCTTGTCTTCCTGCTTCTTCAGCTTCACTTCCTGCTCGGCCAGATTCTGCTCGGCCTGCTGCAACATCTGTGCAGCTTCAAGAATTTCGACGATCTGCAGCTTTTCGCTGTTCCAGTCGCCCAGCAGGTCACCGACCTGGACTTCCTTGACGCTACCCTTCAAATGCTGGGCGTCGGCGTAAACCACGTCGAAGCCATGCACCCGCAGAAAATGGTCGCGGCGCAGGCGGGTGTCTTCGTTCAGCGCGTCCTTGTTGTTCAAGTCCATGCCGTCGACGGTGTAGGTGGGCCAGCGCTTTTTCGCCCAATTGATGCCCTGGGCGGCCATGAAACGGCCGATGCCACGGTTCATCGGTTCGATCTGCAAACCGCTGTCCGGGCCGAAATGCACGCGTTTGGTCGCGTGGTCGACCCACACGTCCAGATGATTCTGTTCCTTGCGCACGCGCTGAGCGGGCAACTTGATCGCCATGCGCATCAGGCTGTGTTCTTTGCTGTTGCGTTCCGCGTAACCGAACTCAACGAAGCGCAGCGGCCGTCCGCCGGTGTTGCGGTCGGTCTGTAACGGCGCCAGGCGGAGCATCTTGTGGTGCTCGACGTGGACGTCCGCCCATGGCAGCTCGACCGCTGGCGGTGCGTCCTTTTCAGCGGTGGTGTCGGGTGAAGTCTGGGTATCAGTCATAACGGCGAGATCCTGTCCAAGCTGCTTGCCGCCAGCCGGTACGCTGGCGACAAAGGCTTATCGGCCGTTTTTCAAAGTCCTAGAGGGTCTGGGGGCGTTCTCAGCTAGTTTTTACGCGTGAAAACTAGCTGAGAACGCCCCCTAGCGCTTAACGGGTGCGAAGTCCGTCAATAAATTCAAGGACGCGGGTCCCCAGCTCCGCCGCCAGGGGCAAATTCGGGTCCTTGTAGGAAGCCAGTTGCCGCTTCACGTCGTTGGGCACGATGCGCAACACGTGGTTCATGCCTTCGATCAGCGCCAGTTGCGCGTCCGGTTTGGCGGCCTTGAGCAATTTCGCATCATCGACCTGAACTTGAATGTCGTTGCTGCCTTGCACGATCAGCGCCGGCATTTTCAGCCGGGCGAAGGCCGCTGCCGGATCCTGACGGAACAGCGAAATGAGGTACGGCTGCACGCTCGGACGGAAAATCACCTGCAACGGCGCCGGCACATTGTCGTCGGTGCGCCCGGCCTTGAGGCTATCGAGCAGTTCATTGCTGCGCAGCATCAGCGCAGGAGGGAGGCTGCGGGCCAGTTGCCGGCGCAGCACCTGATCGATCGGTCGAGCCGTGCCGGAGAGCGAAATGACCGCCGCTGCGTCGACCTTTGGAGCAGCAAGGCTGGCAATCAGCGCGCCTTCGCTGTGGCCGAGCAGGATCAACGGGCCGAAGCGCGGATCGGCTTTCAGCTTCTGTCCCCAGGCCACGGCGTCCGCCACATAGGCTTCCACCGACAGGTTTCGCTCATCCGGGGTCGCCGCCAGGCTGGCAGCCACGCCGCGCTTGTCGAAACGCACACTGGCGACGTTGTGTCTGGCCAGCACCCAGGCCAATCGCTTGAGGCTGTCATTGCGCCCGCCATCGGGGTTGTTTCCGTCACGATCCGTAGGACCCGAGCCAGAAAGGATCAGGACAACCGGCACGGGGTTGTCGGATTTCGGCAGCAACAGCGAGCCGAAAAGTTCGCCGTTGTCAGTCGTCAACGTGACCGGACGTTGCAGGACAGTCGCCTGGACGAAGCCGGTAAACAGGGAAAGACTCAAGATCAAAACTCGCAGCATCATCACGCCATCATTTGCCAAGGTGCCGGTTGGACTCACCCACACCGCTAAGGTTCGAGGATGAACTACTCGGTTAGCCTGCGTATACTGGCGCGCATCACGAATTTGGGTTCGATTTCACGGAGCGTCCTGCATGTCCGGCAATACCTACGGCAAGCTGTTCACTGTCACCACCGCGGGCGAAAGCCATGGTCCGGCGTTGGTCGCCATTGTCGACGGCTGCCCGCCGGGCCTGGAGATTTCCCTTGAAGACCTGCAACGCGACCTCGACCGTCGCAAGCCGGGCACCAGCCGCCACACCACCCAGCGCCAGGAAGCCGACGAAGTCGAAATCCTTTCTGGCGTGTTTGAAGGTCGCACCACCGGCTGCTCCATCGGCCTGCTGATCCGCAACACCGACCAGAAATCCAAGGACTACTCGGCGATCAAGGACCTGTTCCGCCCGGCCCACGCCGACTACACCTACCACCACAAATACGGCGAGCGCGATTATCGCGGCGGCGGTCGCAGCTCCGCGCGGGAAACCGCCATGCGCGTCGCCGCTGGCGCCATCGCCAAGAAGTACCTGGCCAGCCAGGGCATCGTCATTCGCGGCTACATGAGCCAGCTGGGCCCGATCGAAATCCCGTTCAAGACCTGGGAATCGGTCGAGCAGAATGCATTCTTCAGCCCGGATCCGGACAAAGTGCCGGAGCTGGAAGCCTACATGGACCAGTTGCGCCGCGATCAGGACTCCGTCGGGGCGAAGATCACCGTGGTTGCCGAAGGCGTGATGCCGGGCCTGGGCGAGCCGATCTTCGACCGCCTCGACGCCGAACTGGCCCACGCGCTGATGAGCATCAACGCGGTCAAAGGCGTGGAAATCGGCGCCGGTTTCGCCTGCGTCGCCCAACGCGGCACTGAGCACCGTGACGAACTGACCCCGCAAGGTTTCCTCAGCAACAACGCCGGCGGCATCCTCGGCGGGATCTCTTCGGGTCAGCCGATCATCGCGCACCTGGCCTTGAAGCCGACCTCGAGCATCACCACTCCGGGCCGTTCGATTGACATCGATGGAAACCCGGTCGAAGTGATTACCAAAGGCCGCCACGATCCGTGCGTCGGCATCCGCGCCACGCCGATTGCCGAGGCGATGATGGCCATCGTGTTGATGGATCACCTGTTGCGTCACCGTGGCCAGAACGCCGACGTGCGTGTGAGCACTCCGGTGCTGGGTCAGCTTTGATGGGTGATCTCAAAGCCGCCGCGGTCTGACCGTGGCGGCGCTCCCGTACTGGCGGCTGTCCAGTTTCTATCTGTTCTATTTCGCCTTGCTTGGCTCGACGGCGCCGTTTCTGGCGCTGTACTTCGATCACCTCGGATTCAGCGCCGCGCGCATCGGCGAGCTGGTGGCGATCCCGATGCTGATGCGCTGCGTGGCGCCGAACATCTGGGGCTGGCTTGGCGATTACACCGGCAGACGCCTGGCGATCGTGCGCTTTGGCGCGGTGTGTACGCTGCTGACCTTCTCACTGATCTTCGTCAGCAAGACCTACGCCTGGCTGGCGATGGTCATGGCCTTGCACGCTTTCTTCTGGCACGCGGTGCTGCCGCAGTTCGAAGTCATCACCTTGGCGCATTTACAGGGCCAGACCGCCCGCTACAGTCAGATTCGCCTGTGGGGCTCGATCGGTTTCATCATCACCGTGGTCGCCCTCGGGCGCCTGTTCGAATGGCTCAGCCTCGACACTTACCCGGCGGCGCTGGTGTTGATCATGGCCGGCATCGTGCTCAGCAGTTTGTGGGTGCCGAACGCTCAGCCGCCTCAGGGTAACCGGCCGACGGGCGAAGGCTTTCTCAAACAGTTGCGCAATCCCGGCGTGTTGGCGTTCTACGGTTGCGTGGCGCTGATGCAGATGAGTCACGGGCCGTATTACACGTTTCTGACCTTGCACCTCGAACGACTGGGTTACAGCCGTGGCGTGATCGGCATGCTCTGGGCGGTCGGCGTGGTGGCGGAAGTGCTGATGTTCATGGCCATGAGCCGGATCCTTGCGCGTTTTTCCCTGCGACGGGTGCTGATGGCAAGTTTTCTGCTGGCGGCGCTGCGCTGGTTGCTGCTAGGTTCGTTCGCCGAATTCCTGTGGATCCTGTTGTTTGCCCAGGTGCTGCACGCGGCGACGTTCGGCAGCTTTCATGCGGCTGCCATCGCGTTCGTGCAACGTAGCTTCGGCGCGCGCCAGCAAGGGCAGGGCCAGGCGTTGTACGCAGCGCTGGCCGGCACGGGCGGAGCGCTCGGCGCGTTGTATTCCGGCTACAGCTGGAATGCCCTCGGCGCGACATTGACCTTTAGTATTGCCAGTCTCGCAGCGCTCGCCGCTGCCGTTATCATTGCCATTCGAATGCAAGAGGACAGGCCATGAGCCTTACCCGTGAACAGCTCGCCCAGCAAATTGTCGACGCCGGGCGTTTTCTTTATGGTCGCGGCTGGTCGCCGGCCACCAGCAGCAATTACTCGACGCGCCTGTCACCGAGCGAAGCGCTGCTGACCGTGTCCGGCAAGCACAAGGGCCAGTTGGGTCTGGACGATGTGCTCGCTACCGACCTGTCCGGCAACAGCCTGGAACCGGGCAAAAAACCGTCCGCCGAAACTCTGCTGCACACCCAGCTCTATAGCTGGCGTCCGGAAATCGGCGCCGTGTTGCACACCCATTCGGTGAACGCCACGGTGCTGTCGCGCCTGACGCCGGAAGACTTTATCGAGTTCGAAGACTACGAACTGCAAAAGGCCTTCAGCGGCATCTCCACCCACGAATCCCGGGTGCGCGTGCCGATCTTCGACAACGATCAGGACATTGCGCGCCTTGCCGCCAAGGTGCAGCCTTGGCTCGACGCCCATTCCGATTGCGTCGGTTATCTGATTCGTGGCCACGGCCTCTACACCTGGGGCGCGCAGATGAGCGACGCGTTGCGCCAGATCGAGGCCTTTGAATTCCTGTTTGAATGCGAGTTGAAGACCCGCAGCGTCATGAACCGCCAAGGCTGACTTCACCAGAACCAGCCCATTTGCCTGATGAATGCAGTGCCCGACCGGTCTGAAAGAACCGGACGGCAAGGCCGATACCGAGGAGTGCCCCATGAGCAGCCTGTCCGTCTATCACGTTTCCAGCCCCGAAATTCCGAACAAGGTGCTGACCCATTTCGAAGACATCGCCTCGACCCTGGCCGAGCAGGGCGTACGCTTCGACCGCTGGCAGGCCGCCGCGAAAATCCAGCCCGGTGCCAGCCAGGAAGAGGTGATCGGAGCCTATAAAGAGCAGATCGACAAACTGATGACCGAGCGCGGCTACATCACGGTGGATGTGATCAGCCTCAACAGCGACCATCCGCAAAAAGCCGAATTGCGCGCCAAGTTCCTCGAAGAACATCGCCATGGCGAAGACGAAGTGCGTTTTTTCGTCGCCGGTCGTGGCCTGTTTACCCTGCACATCGACGATTACGTCTACGCCGTGCTGTGCGAGAAGAACGACCTGATTTCGGTGCCGGCCGGTACCAAGCATTGGTTCGATATGGGCGAGAACCCGCATTTCGTGGCGATCCGTCTGTTCAACAACCCTGAAGGCTGGGTTGCCAACTTCACCGGCGAAGACATTGCCGGCCGCTTCCCGCGTCTGGAGGACTGAGCCGATGTCGATCAAGGTCATTCTCACCGACATCGAAGGCACCACCAGCGCGGTGAGTTTTGTGTTCGACGTGCTGTTCCCGTACGCAGCGAAACATCTGCCGGACTTCGTTCGCCAGAATGCCCAGCGCGCTGACGTCGCCGAGCAACTGGACGCGGTGCGCCGCGACAGCAACGAACCGCACGCCGACGTTGAGCGGGTCGTGGAAATTCTGCTGGCGTGGATCGCCGAAGACCGCAAAGCCACGCCGCTGAAAGCGTTGCAGGGCATGGTCTGGGAACAGGGTTATCAGGCCGGGCAGTTGAAGGGGCATGTTTACCCGGACGCCGTCGAAGCGCTCCAGCGCTGGCATCAGGCCGGATATCAACTGTTTGTTTATTCGTCCGGTTCGATCCAGGCGCAGAAGCTGATTTTCGGCTGCTCGCAAGCCGGGGATCTGACGCCGCTGTTCAGCGGCTACTTCGACACCACGTCGGGCCCGAAGCGCGAAGCGCAGTCATACAGCAATATCCAGCAGGCCATCGGAGTGGAGCCGAAAGAAATTCTGTTTCTGTCCGACATCGTCCAGGAACTCGACGCCGCCAGGGCCGCCGGTTTGCAAACTTGCGGGCTGGCCCGTGAGGGCGGGGAGCTGGAAGGGCATGTGACCGTCGACAGCTTTACCGGGATCGAACCGGAAGCCTTCTGAGTTCACACAATCGACGCGTAAAAAAAACAGGCCGTGAAGCGAAAGCTTCACGGCCTGTTTTTTTTTACGGTGTTCGAATTACATCGAGTGATAGGTCGGCAGGGCAAAACGCTGCTGACTTTGCAGCATGCCGATTTGCGGCAGCTCGCTGGCTTGTTCCGCGAGATCACGGCGGATCGCGCTGATCGCCCACGACAATTGGTCGGCGGCGTGCAATTGCTGATAGGAGAGCACGCGTTTGAACACTTTGCCGTCGGCACTCTTCAGGGTCAGCAAAATCCCGCCATCAGGACGTGGCGCAGTGGTGACGGCGAAGTTGGAGAACAGGGAAGTAAATTTTTCTTGGATCAGGTTCATGTCTTTCGCTCCGTATGCACTTGAATGGCAAGCATGCGTAGGGAGTTGCAGCGATTGTGCCAGTATTTTCGTTTTTAAAAATCCTTATAAATCAATAACATATAAAATTCATTGATTTCTCCTGTCGTGCAATCTGCATGAATGGCCATCGTGCATCCTGCATTTTGCGGGATCGTTGTCGATCTGATGGAACCATTCCGGGCTGCCGCAATCGCGCTTCGTCTTGTAGCGCTGGCGGATACAAAACATTGCAAAAACCGCGTGTACAGCCCGCGAATCCCTGACGTATTTTCGGCCTCGACCCTCGCTCGAGAAGCGCCGGTTGCCTCACCCGATTGCCCGACAATAAAAATCCGGCCTGCACGTCAAGGTCGAACGGGAGCTGCCATGCGCCACGCGCCGAGCGACACGATTACCTGGGGCATGATGCTCCGCAAACTGCCGACGATTGCCAGAGCCATCCCCCGGGTGGTGAAAGGCATGAAGGTGGCCAACGTCAAGGATCCGACCCAAACCTGTGGCCTGGGCTGGACATTCGAGCAAGCGACCCTGCGCAACCCTGATGGCCCTGCGCTGCTCTCGGGCGAGGTGGTGCTGAGTTATTCACAGGTCAACCAGTGGGCCAACCGCATCGCCCACTATCTGATCGGGCAGGGCATAGGCAAGGGCGATGTGGTGGCGGTGTTCATCGAGAACCGCCCGGAACTGCTGGTGACGATTCTGGCGCTGGCCAAGGTCGGCGCCGTCAGCGCGCTACTCAATACCTCGCAGACCCGCGATACGCTGATTCACAGCATCAACCTGGTGATGCCGGCGGCGATCGTCGTCGGTGAGGAACTGCTGCCGGCATTTGCGGCGGTACGCGAGCAAGTGTCGATCCCGGCAACGCGTGTCTGGTTCGTCGCCGATCAGGATACCTTCAGCCATCCAGGCATCGCGCCCGAGGGCTATATCAACCTGATCAGCGCCAGTGCCGACGCCTCGGGCGACAACCCGGCCAGCAGCCGGCAGATTTTTTTCGACGACCCCTGTTTCTATATCTACACCTCCGGCACCACCGGTTTGCCGAAAGCCGGCGTGTTCAAGCACGGGCGCTGGATGCGCAGTTCGGCGAGCTTCGGCATGATCGCCCTCGACATGCGCCCGGACGACATCGTCTACTGCACCCTGCCGCTGTACCACGCCACCGGGCTTTGCGTGTGCTGGGGCTCGGCGGTCAACGGCGCGTCCGGCTTTGCCATTCGCCGCAAGTTCAGCGCCCGGCAATTCTGGAGCGATGTGCGCCGCTACCGCGCCACCACCATCGGTTACGTCGGCGAGTTGTGCCGGTATCTGGTGGATCAGCCGCTCAGCGCCGACGACAGCCGTCACGACGTGCGCAAGATGATCGGCAATGGTCTGCGGCCCGGCGCGTGGGCCGAGTTCAAGACCCGTTTCGGGGTGCAACACATTTGCGAGCTGTACGCCGCCAGCGACGGCAATATCGGCTTCACCAACATCCTCAACTTCGACAACACCATCGGTTTCTCGCTGATGGCCTGGGAGCTGGTCGCCTACGATCAGGAAAGCGGCGAGCCGATTCGTGGCGCTGACGGGTTCATGCGCAAGGTCGGCCGGGGCGAGCGGGGCCTGCTGCTGGCGCGAATCGACGACAAGGCGCCGCTGGACGGTTACACCGATCCGCAGAAAACCGCCAAGGTCGTACTGCAGGACGTATTCACCAAGGGCGATCGCTTTTTTAACACTGGCGATCTGCTGCGCAACATCGGTTTCGGTCATGCGCAGTTTGTCGACCGTCTCGGCGATACCTACCGCTGGAAGGGCGAGAACGTCTCGACCACCGAGGTTGAAAATCTGCTGCTCCAGCACCCGCACATTTCCGAAGCCGTGGCCTATGGCGTGGAAATCCCCAACACCAATGGCCGCGCCGGGATGGCGGCGATCACCCCGGCCGAGTCGCTGGCAACCCTGGATTTCGCCGAATTGCTGGCCTTCGCCCGCCAACGGATGCCGGCCTACGCGGTGCCGCTGTTCTTGCGGGTCAAGGTGAAAATGGAAACCACCGGCACCTTCAAATACCAGAAGACGCGCTTGAAAAACGAAGGCTTCGATCCCGGCCTGACGGGGGATGACCCGATCTATGCCTGGCTGCCGGGGACCGAAACCTACGTGCAGTTGACGGATGAAATTCTCGCGGATATCCGGGCAGGCAAGTACCGCTATTGATATTGGCTATCGGTGGTCTTGGAAAAAAGGGGATGACAGCTATCGCCGCGCTCGGGAAACTATCGGCTTTCCGATTGACCGAAAGTGGAGTTGCCCAATGTCCGACCAAAGCCGCCAGATGACCCCCGAAGAAGCTGCCGAATTCACCGAACAGGTATTCAACAAGGCGCGCGAGGGCGATGCGGTGATGCTGGATCGCCTGATCACTGCGGGCCTACCGGTGAACCTGACCAACAGCAAGGGCGACACCCTGCTGATGCTCGCCAGCTACTACGGTCACTTGGACGCGGTGCAAGTGCTGCTCAAGCACAAGGCCGACCCGGAACAACGCAACGGCAACGGCCAGAGCCCGATTGCCGGCGCGGCGTTCAAGGGTGATCTGGCGGTGGTCAAGGCATTGGTCGCCGGTGGGGCGCAGATCGAAGGCGCTTCCTTTGACGGACGCACGGCGCTGATGATGGCGGCGATGTTCAACCGCGTTGAAATCGTCGACTACTTGATCGACCAGGGCGCCGACCCGAAAGCCAAGGATGCCAACGGCATCACCGCGCTGGACGCTGCCCGCACCATGGGCGCTGTGGACACCACCGCGCAGCTGGAAAAACTGCTGGGCTGAAGCCGCTGGCCGGAACCCGCTCTGTGGCGAAGGCGAGAATGCGCTATCCTTCGCGCCCTCAAAATTCCCTTCGCCACAGGATCCGCCCCCATGAAAGCCGCACTCGCCGAACTCATCAGCAAAATCAGCTCCGGCTGCATGGGCGAAGACGAGATCCTGAAGGTCGCTGACGAAGCGGCACAGGCCTACGCCGATGCCGACGCCTTTCTGACCGCCAACCCGGACATCAACTACGACGACACTTTCCCGATTCCGCTGGGCGAGTGGGTCGTGGTCGGCAGTTTGCCGGAGACCGTGCTGTTCCAGGCCGACACCTACGTTGACCTGTTCGCGCAGATCATTGCCTCGTTCGGGCCAGGCGTCGAGTTCAACCTCAAGCCCAAGCAACTGGCCAAGACCGAAGCGCTGACCGCGCTCAACCGCATCCAGGTGCAGATGAGCAGCCTGAACAAGGAAAACGGCGGTTACACGCTGATGAACTTCAGCCAGTTGCTCGACGACGAGCTGCAAGTGGTGCTGGTCTACGGCAACGACGTGCCACGGGTAATGGAACTGTGCGCCGAAGTCGGCATTGCTGCCGCGCCGTCGCTGGAAGCCCTGAAGGTCGCCGTTCACGTTTGAACGCAATAAAAGGGAACCCTGTGCGCGGCCGTCTATCCTAAAAGTGCATGCCACTATTCTGGAGCGACACTATGGGTTCCACGTTCAACGGCCTGATCGGCCTGATCATTCTTGCGCTCGACATCTGGGCGATCATCAATGTGCTGAAAAGCGGCGCCGAGACCGGGATGAAAATCCTTTGGGTGCTGCTGATCATCCTTCTGCCGGTACTGGGCCTGATCATTTGGGCGATTGCCGGGCCGCGGGGCAATGTGCGGATCTAGTTTCACAACTGAACAGGTTCTTTCCTGTGGGAGCGAGCTTGCTCGCGAAGGCGATTTTTCATTCAGCAAATGTGTTGAGTCGGATGGCCTCTTCGCGAGCAAGCTCGCTCCCACATTTGCCTTTCTGCGGCTTCAAAATGTCGTCTGTCAGCGGAAGGTTCGACCTGTCATCTTCGGCAACGTAGAATGCGCGCCTTTCCCGGGCAATCGAACCTGACGATTGGCGCCCGCGCATTCATCGGAGCACTTCACCATGACCGTCACCAAGACCAGCGAATACCTGGAAACCCTGTACGAAGGCTACGGCCAGCGTTTTCGCATGGAAAAACTGCTGCACGAAGTGCGCACCGAACATCAGCACCTGGTGATCTTCCAGAACCCGCGCATGGGCCGGGTGATGGCGCTGGACGGCGTGATCCAGACCACCGAAGCCGATGAATTCATCTATCACGAAATGCTCACCCACGTGCCGATCCTTGCTCACGGCACCGCCAAACGCGTGCTGATCATCGGCGGCGGCGACGGCGGAATGCTGCGCGAAGTGACCAAACACGCGAGCGTCGAGCACATCACCATGGTCGAGATCGACGGCACCGTGGTCGACATGTGCAAGGAGTTCCTGCCGAACCACTCCAGGGGCGCCTACGACGATCCGCGCCTGAATCTGGTGATCGACGACGGCATGCGCTTCGTCGCCACCACCACCGAAAAATTCGACGTGATCATTTCCGACTCGACCGACCCGATCGGCCCGGGCGAAGTGCTGTTCTCGGAAAACTTCTACCAGGCCTGCCACCGCTGCCTGAACGAGGGCGGCATCCTCGTGACCCAGAACGGCACGCCGTTCATGCAGATCGAAGAAGTGAAAACCACCGCCGGCCGCCTGCGCAGCCTGTTCCCGGACTGGCACTTCTATCAGGCGGCCGTGCCGACCTACATCGGCGGTTCGATGACGTTCGCCTGGGGTTCGACCAACCCGGCCTACCGCAAGCTGAGCCGCGAAATCCTGCAACAGCGCTTCATCGGCAGCGGCATCGTCACCCGCTACTACAACCCGGAAATTCACATTGGCGCCTTCGCCTTGCCGCAATACGTGCTGCAAGCGGTGAACAAGCCAAGCAACGACTGATCCTTCGCGGGTAAGAAAAAGCCGAGGCCGGTGTGCGAAAACACACCGGCCTCGGCTTTTTTTTAATGTTCAAGGCTGCAATCCCCGGGAACGATCAATCCTGACAAAAGTCGAGATAGATGTAAGCCCACTTGCGGGTTTGATCGAGGAGGCTCCGATGTCAAAGTGGAAAGTCACTTTCGTGGACGATCATGGTGAAACGATCGACGAAGTCTTCGAGTGCGAGGAATGCCCCAGCCATGAACGGGCAGCCCGCCTCATCAAGGAACGATTGCTGCCGGTCGCCGCCGAGCTTGACCTGAACGACCTGGAAGGGCGCACCGCCGATGCCGGCGTAAAAAGCCTGAAAACCCAGCACAGCATCGAAATCCGCAGCATCACCCCAATCTGAATCTTCTTTTACATTACTTGCCAGGCCTTGGCAGCGGCTCTCTCTTGGGGCTACTCTGCAAGCGAGATCAGCGAACGGATCGCTAAGGTCTGGTCTTGTCAGCTACATGCTTGTTTCCCGGCGGCAACGCGGTTGCCGTAATGCCTAGGCTGTTCGGCCAGGTGCAGGGAATACGGAAAGTCTATCCATCTATGCGAGGGGGACGTTTCATGAGCACAGCCTATCAAGAAGACATCAGCAGCAGCGTGCTGCGCCGCATGAAAGAAGGCGGTTTCGATTTTTCCCGATTCCATCCCATCGAGTTCTACGCCATTTTCCCGGACGAGGAGCGGGCGCGCAGGGCGGCAGGCAAGTTTCGCGGTGAATCCATCAATGCCCAGGTCAGTGCGCGCGACGACGGCGCCTGGTCGCTGGAATTGAGCAAAGTGATGTACGCAACCTACGACGATATTGGCGATTTCGAGCAGGGCTTTTCGGCGGTGGTCGAGCCTTTGGGCGGCATCATCGAAGGCTGGGGCGTGAAACAGGAGATCCGCAGCCGGCACCGTTTGAACTGATTACTCTCGCAACACGTCGAGCTACGGCTGACCTTCGGGTCGGCCGTTGTCGTTTCTGCACCTTGAACATTGCACGGCAAAACCCTGAAACAAGAAACCGGCGCAAAAAAAAGCCACCTGAAGAGGTGGCTGAAAGGGAAGACCGGAAGGAGAGGAAACCGGTCAGGGTTACGGCCGGGAGGGCTGCCGAGGCAAGCCGGATCAGTGGGGGCTGCGGGCTTCGTCAGGGACGTTTTTGCAGCGGATGCGCGGATTATCCTCAGCCGCCGGCGGGCAGTGAAATCAACTCTGACTATGCTGGTGATAGGCGACGGGACTGCGTCGCAATGAAGCGGGGGCGATCAGGTTGGGGCATTTGCCGCACAGGAATGGTGCGGTGCGTGCGACGTGAATATCCAACCGATTGATATCAAAGCGTTTATGCCGATGGCACGGGCCTTGCGATGGCCTGTATGTCCGGAGTGACAAGGAGTACGGCATGATCCGCACCTATTTTGATGAAATGTACGATGCCGGCGGCCAGATCCGCCCGCATTACCGGGAGTTTGCCCGCTGGCTGGCCGAGACGCCTGACGAATTGCTGGCCCAGCGGCGACGCGAGGCCGATCTGCTGTTCCATCGTGCCGGGATCACGTTCACGCTCTACGGGGACGAGCAAGGGACAGAACGCCTGATTCCCTTCGACACCATTCCGCGCAGCATCCCCGCCAGCGAGTGGCGGATTGTCGAGCGCGGCTGCATCCAGCGGGTCAAGGCGCTGAACATGTTCCTCGCCGACCTTTACCACGAGCAGCGCATCATCAAGGCCGGGATCATTCCAGCCGAGCAGGTGCTGGCCAACGAGCAATACCAGTTGGCGATGCAGGGGCTGGATCTGCACCGCGATATCTATTCGCACATTTCCGGCGTCGATCTGGTGCGTGACGGCGACGGTACGTATTACGTGCTCGAGGACAACCTGCGCACGCCGAGCGGCGTGAGCTACATGCTCGAAGACCGCAAGATGATGATGCGCCTGTTCCCCGAACTGTTCGCCGCCCAGCGCATCGCCCCGATCGACCATTATCCGAACCTGTTGCTCGACACCCTGAAAAGTTCAAGCCCGATCGACGACCCGAGCGTCGTGGTGCTGACACCAGGTCGTTTCAACAGCGCGTTTTTCGAGCACGCGTTCCTCGCTCGGGAAATGGGCGTGGAACTGGTGGAGGGCGCGGACCTGTTCGTGCGCGACGACAAGGTTTTCATGCGCACCACCGACGGCCCGAAAGCGGTGGACGTGATCTACCGTCGGCTCGACGACGCGTTTCTGGATCCGCTGGCCTTCCGCCCGGATTCGATGCTCGGCGTGCCGGGGCTGCTGTCGTCCTATCGCTCGGGCAACGTGGTGCTGGCCAACGCGATCGGCACCGGCGTGGCGGACGACAAATCGGTGTATCCGTTTGTCACCGAGATGATCCGTTTCTACCTCGACGAAGAACCGATCCTGAAGAACGTGCCGACCTGGCAATGCCGTAATCCGTCCGAGCTTTCCCACGTGCTGGCCAATCTTCCTGATCTGGTGGTCAAGGAGACTCAGGGCTCCGGCGGTTACGGCATGCTCGTGGGGCCCGCAGCGACGACAGCGGAAATCGATGCATTCCGCGAGCGGATCAAGGCCAAGCCTCACGCCTACATCGCGCAACCGACGCTGTCGCTGTCAACCTGTCCGACCTTTGTCGAAAACGGCATTGCGCCGCGCCATATCGACCTGCGCCCGTTCGTATTATCCGGCCGCGAAACCCGGGTCGTGCCCGGCGGTTTGACCCGTGTCGCCCTGCGTGAAGGCTCTCTGGTGGTGAATTCATCCCAGGGCGGCGGAACCAAGGACACCTGGGTGGTCGAGGATTGAAGGAAGCCTGCCATGTTAAGTAGAACTGCCTCGGATCTGTACTGGATGTCGCGTTACCTGGAGCGGGCGGAAAACCTCGCACGGATGCTCGATGTCAGCTATTCGCTGTCGCTGATGCCGCAGGACGGCCGTGGCGACGGTCTGCACGAACTGGCGATGCCGCTGTTGATCACCGGCACGCTGGACGATTATCTGGAACGCCACGGCGAGTTGCATGCCGAACGCTTGCTGCACTTTTTCGCCCTCGATGCGGCCAACCCCGCGAGCATCTACAGCTGTCTCGGTGCGGCGCGAGCCAGCGCCCACGCGGTGCGCGGGCGAATCACTGCCGACATGTGGGAAAACATCAACGCCACCTGGCTGGAGATCCGCGGGATCGCCAATCAGGGCCTCAGTCGCTATGGCATGAGCCGCTTCTGCGAGTGGATCAAGGAACGTTCGCATCTGTTCCGGGGCGCGTCCTACGGCACCATCATGCGTAACGATGCGTTTCGTTTCATTCGCCTGGGCACGTTCATCGAGCGCGCGGACAACACGCTGCGACTACTCGATGCTCGCTATGAAATGGCGGGTGATCAAGCCGAAGCGGTCAGCGATGGCACCGCTCACGCCTATTACCAGTGGAGTGCGCTGTTGCGAGCGCTGTCATCGTTCGAGGCCTACACCGAGATCTATCGCGATGCGCCGGGCGCCCGGCATGTGGCCGAGTTGCTGCTGTTGCGTGCCGATGTGCCGCGTTCCTTGCGGGCCTGCACTGAAGAAATCGACCAGATCCTGGCGCAGTTGCCGGGGGCCAACGGTCGTCCCGCGCAACGGCTGGCGGCGGAAATGGACGCGCGTCTGCGCTACACCGGCATTCAGGAAATTCTCGAGGAAGGGCTGCACGCCTGGCTCACCGAATTCATCCCGCTGGTGCGCCAGCTGGGCAACGCCATTCACAGTTCTTACCTGGAGGCCGCATGAGACTTTCCATCAGCCACGAGACCACCTATCACTACGAAGATCAGGTGCGCGCGAGCATCCAGTATCTGCGCCTGACGCCCCACGACAGCGAGCGTCAGCATGTGCTGAGCTGGCAGCTCGACCTGCCGCGCCCGGTGCGCGCCCAGCTCGATCCGTTCGGCAACATCCTGCATGTGTTGACCATGGACGAGCCCCACGAGGCGATCATCATCGGCGCCCGGGGGCAGGTCGATATCGACGAGTTGCGCGAGGCGGAGCACGAGAGCCAGTCGGCGCTGCCGTTCCTGCGTTTCACCCGGCTCACCGAAGCTGACGAGGCATTGCGGGCGTTTGCCGAGAAATCCTGCAAACAACGGCGTGACCGCAACGCTCTGATCGACCTGATGCACGGGCTTAACCAGCACATGACCTACAAGCCGGGCGCCACCGAAGTCGACACCAGCGCCGCGCAGGCGTTTGCCGGCCGCGCGGGTGTTTGCCAGGATCATGCTCACGCGTTTCTGGCCTGCGCACGCAGCCTCGGGGTGCCGTCACGTTATGTGTCGGGTTATCTGTACAGCGAGGATTGCGAGCATCTGGCCAGCCATGCCTGGGCCGAGGCCTGGATCGATGACGCCTGGTACAGCTTTGACGTGACCAATGAATTGGCGCGGCCGGAGCGGCATTTGAAACTGGCGGTGGGCCTGGATTACCTCGATGCCTGCCCGGTGCGCGGCATGCGCCGGGGCGGCGGCTCAGAGCAGATGCACGCGAAAGTGCTGGTGTCGCCGACACCAGCGCCAATCATCTCGGTGCAGCAGCAGTAAACGATGTGGTCGGTTTACTTGGCGGGCGCAATCTTGCGCCCGGCCATGTGCTGCAAATACCCGATCAGTTTCTGCAGATCCGCATCCGGCAACACCTCGGCGGAAAATCCCGGCATCTTCGCTTGCGGCCACTGACGCAGACTCTGTGGATCGCGGATATAGCGCTTGAGGAAATCCGCGCCGAAGTATTCGGTCGGGTTGTACGGAATATTCAGGTCCGGCCCGAATTGCGCATCCCCCGCGCCATTCAGGCGATGGCAGGCCAGACAATTCTTCTGGAACAGCGCAAAACCCTGATTCACCGCGTCATCGGCCTTCAAGGCAGGGTCCGGCAGCAGGGCAGGGAAGCGTTCGGCCACTGGGGCCATGCGCTTGATGCTCGCCACTTCAAACGGCCATTGTTCCGGGCTGATATTGCCGGCCTGCGGATCGGTCCACACCAGATAGAACGGCCCGGCGCTGTGCTTGCCTTCCGACAGCGGCGGCCAGGGCTGCGCCGGATCCTCGATGGCCAGCCATGCGCGTGAACCCTTGTTGTTCAGGAGCGGCGCGGCAGACAGCTCTGCGGCAAAACCGTCCAGCGCCACGGCTTGCAGGTGATCCTCGGGTTTGATGCCGGTCAGCAGCGCGGCAACCGGCACGGCGCGATAAGTCATGTCCTTTTTGTAAGACACATCATTCTTGATCGTGAGGGTTTGCACCTGAGGATGCTTGAGTAATTCCTCTGTCTGCCAGGTGCGGCTGTTCGCGCCCAGCTCCAGGTTCAGCTGCGCGGCAGACAGGGGCATGCTCAGCAGCATGGCCCCAAACATAATGAGCTTTTTCAAGTGATCGCCATCCGTGTCGTGGAAATGCGCAAAGGTTGGCACAGCCACGCTGGCCCGGGTAGCGGGCCAGGCACATTTTCAGTGGCGATGAACAATACCTGCCGCTTGAATCAGCCGATGACCTTGGTCAGGTTCGGCAGAATCAACAACAGCGTCGTGGCGAAAAGAATGAGCCCTGCTTGACGAACTTTCGGTTGTTTGAACATGGCTTGACCGCCTTTTTTGTTATTTCCTGATGCTTGCCTGCATATCCATGACGGCAAGCGCTGCACTTCCTGTAGCGAACGCCTGTCTCGGCAAAACCCGACGACAATGACGTACATCTTCACCTTAGGGCCCGCGTCACGCTTCGCTTAGATCCATTTCGTATGTATTTCATACTGATTGCGATTAAAAAGGCATGAGGCCCATTGCCAGCTTCTTTGTCGCCCTTTTGCTAGACAGCTCGCGCACCTGAACCGGTTAACCAAGGCACGGATGACCGTCCGTCTGAGCGTGCGCGTCAACGTCATTGAGCGCTGTGGTCATTGAATCCATGACCTGCGAAGACAACAGTGACAGCACGAATTTCACTCACCGCACAGGTTCGAGGACGTCATGACCCAAGCTTTGATTTTCGACGCGTTACGCACGCCCCGTGGCAAGGGCAAGGCCGACGGTTCGCTGCACAGCGTCAAACCGGTGAACCTGGTGGCCGGGCTCTTGAGCGCTTTGCAGGTTCGTACCGAACTGGACACCAGCCAGGTCGATGACGTCGTGCTCGGTTGTGTCACGCCGATTGGCGATCAGGGCTCGGACATCGCCAAGACTGCCGTGCAGGTGGCCGATTGGGACGTCAGCGTCGCGGGCGTGCAGATCAACCGCTTCTGCGCGTCAGGGCTGGAGGCGGTAAACCTGGGGGCGATGAAAGTGCGCTCCGGGTTCGAAGACCTGGTGGTGGTCGGCGGTGTGGAATCCATGTCCCGCGTGCCGATGGGTAGCGACGGCGGCGCTTGGGCGCTGGATCCGCAAACCAATTTGCACAGCCATTTCACACCGCAAGGCGTCGGCGCGGATCTGATCGCCACGCTTGAAGGTTTCAGCCGTCAGGACGTCGATGCCTACGCGCTGCACTCGCAGCACAAAGCCGCTCGCGCCCGGGCCGACGGTTCGTTCAATAAGTCATTGGTGCCGGTGCAGGACCAGAACGGCATCATCCTGCTCGATCACGATGAGTTCATTCGTGCAGAGTCGACCCTTGAAGGTCTGGGCAAGCTCAAGCCGAGCTTCGAGATGATCGGCCAGATGGGTTTCGACGCCACGGCATTGCGGGTCTACAGCCATGTCGAGCGCATCAACCATGTGCACACGCCGGGCAACAGCTCGGGGATCGTCGACGGCGCGGCACTGATGTTGATCGGCTCCGAGGCCAAGGGGCGGGCGCTGGGCCTGCAACCCCGGGCGCGGATCGTCGCCACGGCGGTCACCAGCACTGACCCGACCATCATGCTCACCGGCCCGGCGCCGGCCACTCGCAAGGCGCTGGCCAAGGCCGGGCTGCGGGTGGAAGACATCGACCTGTTCGAGGTCAACGAGGCGTTTGCCTCGGTGGTGCTGAAATTCATCAAGGACATGGCTGTCGACCCGGACAAGGTCAACGTCAATGGCGGCTCGATCGCCATGGGCCACCCGTTGGGGGCCACCGGTTGCGCGATCCTCGGCACCTTGCTCGATGAACTGGAAGCCCGACGCCTGCGCTACGGCCTCGCGACGCTGTGCGTCGGCGGCGGCATGGGTATCGCCACCATCATCGAACGCCTCTGACCCCAAGGAATCCTGTCATGACCCAAGCCATTCGTTACGAAAAAGGCCAGGACGGCATCGTCCTCCTGACCATCGACATGCCGGGCCAGAGCGCCAACACCATGAACGCGGTGTACCGCGAGGCCATGGCCGAAAGCGTCGCCCGATTGCAGGCGGAAAAAGATGACATCGCCGGGGTGATCATCACGTCGGCCAAGAAAACCTTCTTCGCCGGTGGCGACCTGAATGAACTGATCAAGGTTGGCAAGCCCGAAGCCAAGGCTTTCTACGACATGGTGCTGACCCTCAAGGGGCAGTTGCGCACCCTGGAAACCCTCGGCAAACCGGTGGTCGCGGCGATCAACGGCGCGGCGCTCGGCGGCGGCTGGGAAATCTGCCTGGCCTGCCACCACCGCGTGGCCCTGGACGATGCGTCGGTACAGCTCGGTTTGCCGGAAGTGACCCTCGGGCTGTTGCCGGGCGGCGGTGGCGTGGTGCGCATGGTGCGCATGCTCGGTATTGAAAAGGCTCTGCCATATCTGCTCGAAGGCAAGAAGGTTCGTCCGCAACAGGCATTGCAGGCGGGTTTGATCGATGAGCTGGCGGCGGATCGCGATGAGTTGCTGGCCAAGGCCCGGGCCTGGATTCTGGCCAATCCTGCGGCCGTACAGCGTTGGGATGTGAAGGGCTATCAGATCCCCGGCGGTACGCCGTCGAACCCGAAAGTCGCGCAGATGCTGGCGATTGCGCCGTCGATCCTGCGCACCAAAACCCAGGGCACGTTGCCGGCGCCGGAGAAGATTCTGTGCGCGGCGGTGGAAGGCGCGCAGGTGGATTTCGACACGGCGCACCTGATCGAAACCCGTTATTTCACTGAACTGACCACCGGCCAGATCTCGAAAAACCTGATCGGCACCTTCTGGTTCCAGCTCAATGAAATCAATGCCGGCGGTTCTCGGCCGCAGGGTTTTGCGCCTTATGTGACGAAGCGTGTGGGCGTCCTCGGCGCGGGCATGATGGGCGCGGGAATTGCCTATGTCAGTGCATCGGCCGGGATCGACGTCGTGCTCAAGGACGTCAACCTCGCGGCTGCGGAAAAGGGCAAGGCGCATTCGGCGGCGTTGCTGGACAAGAAAGTTGCTCGCGGGCAGATGACTGCGCAACAGCGTGAGGCGATTCTGGCGCGTATCCAGACCACTGAAAGCGATTCCGATCTGGCAGGCTGCGATCTGATCATCGAGGCGGTGTTCGAGGATCGTCAACTCAAGGCCAAGGTCTCGGCAGCGGCGCAGCAAGTGGTCGGCGCCGACGCGGTGATTGCTTCCAACACCTCTACCTTGCCAATCACTGGTTTGGCGACTGCAGTACCGGATCAAGGCAAGTTCATCGGCCTGCACTTCTTCAGTCCGGTGGAAAAAATGCCGTTGGTGGAAATCATCAAAGGCGCGCAAACCAGCGACGAAACCCTCGCACGCGGGTTCGATTTCGTACTGCAAATCAAGAAAACCCCGATTGTGGTCAACGACAGTCGCGGCTTCTTCACTTCGAGAGTATTCGGCACCTTTATCAATGAAGGCATTGCGATGCTGGGTGAGGGCGTCAGTGCGCCGATGATCGAGACCGAAGCGCGCAAGGCCGGCATGCCTGTCGGGCCGCTGGCGATCTCTGACGAAGTTTCCCTCAGCCTGATGAGCCATATCCGTCAACAAACGGCCAAAGACCTTCAAGCAGAAGGGAAACCGCTGATTGAGCACCCGGCGTTTGCCGTGATTGACTTGCTGCTCAACGAATACAAGCGGCCGGGCAAGGCCGCGGGAGGCGGTTTTTATGAGTACCCGTCGGGTGGGCAGAAGCATCTGTGGCCCGAACTGAAAACCCGCTTCGAGAAAGCCGACGGGCAGATTTCGCCGAAGGACGTGCGTGATCGACTGCTGTTCGTGCAGGCGATTGAAACCGTACGTTGCGTGGAGGAGGGCGTGCTGACGTCGACGGCGGATGCGAACGTCGGCTCGATTTTCGGTATCGGCTTCGCGGCATGGACGGGCGGTGCGCTGCAGTTCATCAACCAATACGGGGTGAAGGACTTTGTCGCGCGGGCGCAGTACCTGGCGGAACAGTACGGTGAGCGTTTCGCACCGCCAGCGCTGCTGCTGGAGAAGGCTGCGAAAGGCGCGTTGTTCTAACGGTTTGGGAACGCATTTCGGGGCTTGCCTTGCCGGGTGGTTTCAAGGCAGGCTCTGGGGTGTGCATTATTCCCATCACGTGTCAGGTATTTTTTATGTCGCTACGCATCTGCATTCTGGAAACCGACATCCTGCGTCCGGAACTGGTCGATCAATATCAGGGTTACGGGCAGATGTTCCAGCGCCTGTTCTCGCAACAACCGATCGCCGCCGAGTTCACGGTCTACAACGTGATGCAGGGCGATTATCCGAGTGATGACCTGACCTTCGATGCTTACCTGGTGACCGGCAGCAAGGCCGACTCGTTTGGTACCGATCCGTGGATCCAGACACTCAAGCAATACCTCCTGACCCGTTATGAACGCGGCGACAAACTGCTGGGCGTGTGCTTCGGCCATCAGTTGCTGGCACTGCTGCTGGGCGGCAAGAGCGAGCGTGCTACGCAAGGTTGGGGCGTCGGCATTCACAATTACAAACTGGCGGCCAAGGCACCGTGGATGAGCCCGGTGCGCGAAGAGCTGACGCTTTTGATCAGCCACCAGGATCAGGTGACGGCGCTGCCGGAGAACGCAACGGTGATTGCTTCCAGCGATTTCTGCCCGTACGCGGCGTACCACATCAACGATCAGGTGCTGTGCTTCCAGGGACATCCGGAATTCATTCACGACTATTCGCGAGCGCTGCTGGATCTGCGTCAGGAAGCGCTGGGCGAGCAGGTCTACAGCAAGGGCGTGGCCAGTCTGGAACATCAGCACCACGGCACCACCGTGGCGGAATGGATGATGCGCTTCGTGGCGCACAAACCGACCGCTGCTTGAGCCCTGACGCCCTCGTGCCTTGCAACGGGGGCGTTTTTTCTTATAGCCAGCCGGATTTCTTGAAGCTTGCCCACAGGCTCACGCAGCCGACCGTGATAAATCCCAGCACGCCGAAATAGCCGTAATGCCAGCTCAGCTCCGGCATGTTCTGGAAGTTCATCCCGTAAATCCCGGCCACCGCTGTCGGGAACGCCAGAATCGCCGCCCACGCAGCGAATTTACGCTGCACGACGCTCTGGCGTGAGGCTTCCAGCAGCACGCCGATTTCGATGGTCTGGCTGGCGATGTCGGCCAGGGTGGTCAGATCTTCCATTTGCCGGTTCACGTGGATCTGTACGTCGCGAAAGTACGGGCGCATGTTCTTGTCGATGAAGGGGAAGCTCAGCTTCTGCAGTTCCTCGCCGATTTCCACCATCGGCGCGGCGTATCGACGCAAACGCAGGACATCGCGACGCAGGCCGTGAAGCTTCTGGATGTCGTGCTCATTCAGTGCGCTGCACAACACGTTGCGCTCCAGTTCATCGATCTCGGCGTGGATCGCTTCACCCACCGGCTGATAGTTTTCGATGACGAAATCCAGCAGCGCATACAGTACGAAATCTTCCCCGTGTTCCAGCAACAGTGGCCGCGCCTCACAGCGTTGGCGGACGTGGGCGTAGGACGCCGAATGACCGTTGCGGGCGGTGATGATGTAGCCCTTGCCGGCGAAGATGTGGGTTTCGATGAACTGCAGAATTCCGTGTTCGCGCACCGGCGAGTAGGTGACGATGAACAGCGCGTCGCCAAAGGTTTCCAGCTTCGGCCGGCTGTGCTTTTCCAGGGCGTCTTCAATGGCCAGTTCGTGCAGGTTGAACTGGCGTTGCAGGTTGGACAGTTCCTGAGCGTTCGGCTCTTCGAGGCCGATCCAGACGAAGTGGCCGGTCTTGGCGGCCCAGGCCGCGCCTTCGTCGAGGGAAATATTGGTGACTTTCTTACCGGCGCTGTAAACCGCAGCAGCAACAACTCGACCCATGGTGGTGATTCACTTCTTCTTGACAGATGGCAGGGGAGACATGACTTCAGCTTAGCCATGTCGCTGCTTGAGAGTCAGTGAAATCTGCACAGTTCACCGGGCAAAAGAAAACCCGCACGGGGCGGGCTTCTTTTTTATGCGGCTTGCAGTTGCCGATCCATTGCATCGATGCACTCGCGCATCTGCTCGCGGCACTGGCTGATGAGCATGGGCATGTCGTCCATGGTCAGTCCGGCGGTAGGAATGGCCGGCAGCGAGCGTATGAGAATTTTCCCGCTGTGCCAGCGGTTCAGGCGCATGTGCTTGATGTAGCTGCTGACACACACCGGAACGATCGGCACTCCGGCGGCGATGGCCATCTGGAATGCGCCTTTCTTGAACGGCAGCATTTCCTCACCCAGGTTGCGAGTGCCTTCCGGGAAGACCCAGATCGAGGTGTCCTTGTGCTGCAAGGTGTCAGTGGTGGTCAGCATCGACCGGCGCGCCTTGTGCGCGTTCCCGCGATCGATCAACACATTGCCCGCCAGCCAGAACAGCTGCCCGAACAGCGGCACCCACTTCAGGCTTTTTTTGCCGATGCACACCGTACGACGCGGCACCACGTTACCGAACACGAACAGGTCGTAGTTGGACTGGTGGTTGGCAATGATCACGCAGCTGTCGGGTTTGTTCATCAATGGGCCCACATCGGCCTTCACCCGCAGACGCAAAATGCACATGGCCGGCAATGCATAGAGGCGGGCACACAGGCGACTGTTGTCCGGATTGAATGGCCGGCACAGCCCGAGTATCACTCCGAGTATTCCCGCAAGAATAAAGTTCAGGCTCATCAATAACATACGAAACACAAACAGCATTTTCAGGCCCATCGGGACAAAAGGTGGCGCAGTGTACGGATGTGCACTGTTTTCGGCAATTGCCGCTAAAGAGTCCGGAGATGGGCGATGTTTAAGCGCATGTTTCCGACTTGTTGGTCAGAGGCGTCCTAGAGCTGCTGCCGAGTTTTCAACAGAGCGTGCAAGAAAAAGCCCGACACGACGGTCGGGCTTTTCTGAATCGGGGCGAGCCGGGTATCAGCCCAGATGCTCCTGATCCTGGATGATCGCGTTGTCCAGAGTTTCCAGCAGCGCCTTGCGCACCTTCAACTTGGTGTTCTTGTGCGCAGTCATGTTGATCTTCTTCAGCTGACGCGCGGCGGCGAGGGCGGCACCTTGCAGTTCCTCGGCAGAAACCACTTTGTCGAGGAAACCGGCATCCACTGCGCTTTGCGGATCAAACATCTCGCCGTTGATCACCGAACGGTGGAAAGCCGAGCGACGCAGGCGATCACGGGCCAGCTCGATGCCGGCGTGGTGCATGGTCATGCCGATCTGCACTTCATTCAGACCAATGCTGAACGGACCGTCGACACCGATCCGATAATCGGCGGACAACAGAATGAACGCACCTTTGGCCACGGCATGTCCCGGGCACGCAACGATCACCGGGAACGGGTGCGACAACAGGCGGCGGGCCAGGGTGGAACCGGCGGTCACCAGCGACACCGCTTCCTTAGGGCCGGCAGTCATCACTTTAAGGTCATAGCCGCCAGAGAGAATGCCCGGCTGACCGGTGATGATCACGACGGCACGATCCGCCACTGCCTGATCCAGCGCCGCGTTGAAGGCTGCGATCACGTCCGGGGAAATGGCGTTGACCTTGCCGTTGCTCAGGGTCAGGGTCGCGATACCGTCTTCGAGGTGGTAGGCAATCAGGTCGCTCATGGCGTAATTCCTTATAAGAAAGATGGGCAGACGTTACCCACCGTCGCCGGTCAGGTAAAGCACTGTGACTGACCCGCCAGTCACTGTTTGCCGACTGACACGACGCGTGGCTGACGCATTCGCGCCCATATAGAAGGGCTGCGCTCACCGGAGATTGGCCGGATCGTCATGGTTGCTTGAGGGGGGTAACGACTTTTTCTCTTAACCGCATGAAAATTCTGAAAAAAAGTTTGCCATCAGAAAAGCTTTCGACTACATTAGCGCGCCTCGACAGACAGAACATGTTTGAAGAGATACGGTGAAGTGTCCGAGTGGCTTAAGGAGCACGCCTGGAAAGTGTGTATACAGGAAACTGTATCGAGAGTTCGAATCTCTCCTTCACCGCCAAATTCGATGTAAACAAAACCCCTGGTTTCTATGGAAACCAGGGGTTTTGTGCATTCTGGCGCCGGCATTTTTTGGTCACAGAGACGGATTCGGCTTCCTTTTGCCAGGGCATTACAATCGCGGCTATTTCCGGCATGTAAAAGGACGACCTCCATGATCATTTCTACCACCCACTCCATCGATGGCCGGCAGATTACGGCGTATCTGGACATCGTCAGTGCCGAGTCGGTGCAGGGCGTGAATGTGATTCGCGATATGTTCGCGGGCATGCGGGACTTTTTCGGTGGGCGTTCGCAGACGCTGGAGCGGGCGTTGAAGGAGGCGCGTGTTCAGGCGACTGATGAGATCAAGGAGCGTGCGCGGGCCTTGCAGGCGGATGCAGTGGTCGGGGTGGATTTCGAGATCAGTATGCCGGCAGGGAAGGGTGGCATGGTAGTGGTGTTTGCGACCGGCACGGCGGTCAAGTTGCGCTGAGGCATGTGAGCCATTCAATGGAATGGGCCCTTTACTGACAATCAGCCCTGTGGTTTGAGCAGCGCGGTGCCTTTCAAGTCGTAGGTCAGCAGCGTTTTTAGCGGCGCGGGACCAATGATTCGTCATTGTGTTTAATTTCCGTAGGCCATTCGTCGGCCCCCAGATGATCTGAATCACAAGTCCAGGAATGACCGGCTAGTCTAAAAAGCCTTGGAGGTCGATATTTTTTCAGGCAAAAGGGTTTGCCGGTGTCGGCCCGCATTTGAAAAGGGGTGATGAGATGACTGATCCGTACATCGAAGACGACGGGGCTGAATTTCCATTCAACAATTGCGTGCGCTGCGGCCAGACGGAGTATCAGGCCGGGTTTGGCGAGGACCCGGTGCAGACCGGCAAGATTAAGTCCACGGCACCCAAGGGGCCGAAGGCGAAGTTCCTGCCGAAGGTCACCACTCGCTCCAGAAAGTGATCCTTATCCTGCAAAGCCTCGTCATTGAACGGGGTTTTTTATGCTCTGCCTTGGTCAGGAAGCGTCTTACATCGATTGAGGATTTTGTCCGGTTTTTTTCACAAACTTTTCACACCTGCGTTAGTAGGGTGAAGCCATCCGTTAGAAAGCAAGTCTCCAGCCCGTCTCCCCAGCGGGCTTTTTTTTGCTCGTCATAAAACCTTTTCTGTATTCGCTGTCCAATCGGCGCCAAGTGCGTTGCGACGCTGGACATTGACGCGGCAAGAGCATTCAATCTGCGACTTTTTTTATTCCTTCTGTTGAGGTTTTTCGTGATGCGTTTAACTCTGCCTGCTCTGGTTCTGGGGCTTCTGGTTGCTCAAGGTGCGATGGCTGGCGACGGTACCGCCGCATTGGGTGGCGGTCTGGGCGGCGCTCTGGGTAACGTGGTTGGTCAGAAAATGGGCGGCAGCACCGGTGCAGCGATTGGTGCTGGTGTGGCGGGTGCGGCCGGCAGCGCATTGGCTGCTAAGAAAGGGGCACGTACCAAAGCGGCCATTGGCGGCGGTGTCGGTGCGGCAGGCGGTTCGGTGATCGGTAACAGCCTGGGCGGCAAGAACGGCGCCACCATCGGTGCTGGCCTGGGCGGCGCAGCCGGTGGCGCGGTGGGCAGCAATCTGTCCAAGGGCCATAAGCGTCACTGATTGCCAACGCGTGACTGAAAAGGCCCGGCTTCATGCCGGGCCTTTTCGTTGCTGAACGTTTTTGCCGTATGCGCCTCCAATACCACATAGCCCCCTCCGCGGGCGTACCGTCCCGACTCGGGACCTGTGAGGTCTGTATGCGATTGACATTATCCGCATTGGTTTTGGGATTGTTCGTGGCCCAAGGTGCCATGGCCGCCGGCGATGGCACTGCCGCCGTGGGTGGCGGATTGGGTGGCGCGTTGGGCAATGTGGTCGGCGGCCAGCTCGGTGGCAGTACCGGCGCGGCGGTAGGTGCTGGCGTTGGCGGTGCGGCCGGCAGTGCCGTTGGAGCGAACAAACGCAATCGTACGGAAGCCGCCATTGGCGGCGGCCTCGGCGCCGCAGGCGGTTCAGTGGTCGGCAACAGCCTCGGTGGCTCGACCGGTTCGACCATCGGCGCAGGGCTGGGCGGCGCGGCGGGTGGTGCGGTCGGTAACAACCTGGGGGACGATGGCGGCAAGTCGCATTCCGGTGGTGGCCACAAGCACAAGTACAAACACAAGAACCGTCATCGTTGAGTGATGGGTTCTACAGAAACCCGGTTTTAAGCCGGGTTTTTTTACGCCTGCGCGTCATGCGCAGGAACGAATGGCGACCATACTTTTCGAACGTCGTATACGAATGCAATTGACGAGGTACGCCATGACTCCTGAAACCGAAGGCAAGGAAGAAAAAGGCCCGAGCGGATTGCCGTTTATCAATGATCCGGGGAATGAAGATCCGGGGTCGTTGATGGATGATGCGACGGTTCCGCTTATGGAGGGTGAGGACGAGCTTGAGTATGAGGATTTTGATGATGATGAGTAATTGTTGGGCAGATCCGGGGTGTGAGTATCGGCAATTCACACCTGGACCTAATCATTCTGGTTTTTTGAGGATGTACAGGTTATCCGAAGCAGACATTTTTTCTATTTTATGTAACGCCAAATACTCGTTGAATTCTTTTTCTAGTTCGTTTTTGTCGCAGTATTTTTTGTATTTCAAAGGTCTGTCACTGGCGTAAATGTAGAGGCGCCAAATATCAAAGCCGTCGATTCTATTGTTTGATCCGTAGTCGAAGTCCACAGACTCTGTAGGGAAGTGGATAGCGCATCCGACACCGTGCAGTTCGTATTCCACTGTATCTGTTATTTTTCCGCATCGTTTTATCTGATTGGAGCGCCACAACCTCAGAATATTTCGAGTGCCAAAATTTTCCTCCAGCAATTTCGTGCCGATATCTACTTTGTATAAAAAGTCAGTTATTAGATCTTCAAGGGTGCTGTCTCGTTCTGTCATCTTCTTCTGTGATGCTCCAATCTGTCATGGCCAGTGTTCGCTGCTGATTCTAAGACTTCTTCGATAGTGTTTAGAGTTCCTTTATGTTTTTTTATATCAGTTACTAGTTTTATTATTACGTCTGTTGAGGTTTGCCGCGCAGCCGCTGCACGATGGTGGCCATCTAAAATATAGAGGTTGCCGTTGTGTTCTGCCACGTCGATGGGGAACTTATTGTCATACCCGGCAGTTCGCATGTTTTGTCCTAACTTTTCTACTCGTTTAGTTGAACCTTTTCCTACTATTGCATGCGTTCGTATCAAGGTTTTCGGGTCTACCTCGAAAAAAATGGTAGGGGGTTGTGGTTCACCTTTATTTACCTTTGAACCACCTACCCCATCCGGCACCGGACATCCCGGCCTGTTCGGCGACGGACAATTGGACGTCAACCCCAACGGATCCACCCACCCCGTCGGATTCGGCACGTACCGGTACTGGTTCAGTCCACCCGCCAGCTTCACCGGATCCGGCGTCAGGTACCGGCCCACCTCCGGGTCGTAATACCGGTGCCGGTTGTAATGCAGTCCGCTTTCGTCATCGAAGTACTGCCCCTGAAAGCGCAGCGGCTGGTTCAGGTAGTCCTCGGTCGCCAGTTCTAGCGAGGTGACCTTGCCGTAGGCGCTGTATTTGGCTGACCAGACGATCTCGCCGCTGTAATCGGTCAACTCCTGCGGCGTGCCGAGGTGGTCGAGCTGGTAGTAGAACGGGCAGGCGCGTTTCGGGCCTTTGCCGTCGAGCATCGCCAGCGGGCGGAAGGTCCCCGGTTCGTAGATGAAGCTGCGGTGTTGTTGTTTGCTGCTTTCGGCGATCAGGTGGTCGCCTTGCCAGAAGAACTCGGTGGTCTGGCCGTCGACGGTCTTGCGGATGCGCCGGCCGAAGGCGTCGTATTGGTAGGTCGCGCTGGTGCCGTCGGGGCGGGTGAGTCCGATCAGGCGGTGCTGGCTGTCGTAGCGGTATTCGGTGACGAGTGTTTGCGCGCGGCCGCGGCGTTCGCGGATCAGGTTGCCGAAGGCGTCGTAGTCGTAATGGCGGTCGCCCTGCATCAACAGGCGGTTGCCCTTGATCTGGGTCGGGCCGGGGCGGTCCTGCATCAGCAGGTTGCCGGCCGGGTCGTGGGCGAAGTTTTCCGGCACATCGTCGCGGGTGTGGCGCACGCGAATCAGCCGGTCGAGGGCGTCATAGGTGTAGCTGCGCTGGCCGTGGCGGGTGTCGGCAATGTGTTCGAGGTTGCCGTTGGCGCTGTAGGCAAAGTCGCGACGGTACAGCGCACTGCGTTGATGGCCTACGGCATGGGACTGCAAGCGGCCCTGTTCGTCGTAGGCATATTCACTAAGCAGCAGGCCTTGCTGGCGCTGCTGTTCGCGGCCGTTCTGGTAGACGTGGCGGGTCAGCAAGGCGCCGTTGAGGTCGATCGCGGTTAGCGCACCGCCCTTGGCGTAGTGGTAATCGAGCTTGCTGTTGTCCGGCAGGCGCAGGCGGGTCAGTTGGCCGCAGGCGTCATAGGTGTAACGCAGGGTG
>NZ_NEJJ01000024.1:0-92300 GCF_002113045.1 Pseudomonas sp. B26(2017)
GTTGACAGCCATGGCGCGAACTCCGATCGAATGGCGGGGCGATGGAGGTATTGAATGGCGCTGAACCGAGGCTGGCTACTGTCAGAAATTACAGGTGCGTGTGGGTTTAAGACAAACGGTCCCCCTATTTGCCACCGATAAAAAAACGGCCCACTGGCCGTTTTCCTGTATCCGAGTAACTAAACCGCCGGAATATCCAGCGACACCGACATGAACTGACTGATCCGCGAACGCAGCCATTTCTCCGCCGGATCGTTGTCATGCACCCCGCTCCACGCCATCGACAGTTGCGCCGCATCAATCGGAAACGGTGGATCTTCAGCCCGCAACGCACACCCCTCAACCAACGCACACGCCGCGTAATCCGGCACGGTCGCGATCATCTCGGTGCCGGCCAGCAGCGCGCGCAAACCGCTGAATTGCGGCACGCCGAGCACCACACGACGGCTGCGACCGACCTTGGCCAGGTCCACGTCGATGTTGCCGCTCAGGTCGCCGGAGAAAGACACCATCGCATGAGGCCGCTCGCAGTATTCATCCAGAGTCAGCGGGCCCGGGCGGTTGTCGCCGCGCAGCACCTTGCACGGAATGTCACGCAGTTTCTTGCGCTTGGCGTTTGCCGGCAGATCGGTGGTGTAACTCACGCCGACGGAGATTTCCCCGGAGGCCAGCAACGTCGGCATCAGCAGATAGTTGGCACGGCGCACCACGACCACGATCCCCGGCGCCTCTTCCTGCAACTGGCGCAGCAATGGCGGGAACAGACCGAATTCGGCGTCATCCGACAGGCCGATGCGGAACACGTCGCAGCTGGTGGCCGGATCGAACTCCTTGGCCCGACTGACCGCGCCGGAAATCACGTCCATCGCCGGTTGGAGCTCCCGAAGAATCGCCAGCGCCCGCGCCGTCGGCTCCATGCCGCGACCGTTGCGCAGCAACAGTGGATCGTCGAACAGATCGCGCAAACGGCCCAGCGCCGCGCTTACCGCCGGCTGGCCCATGAACAGTTTTTCAGCAACGCGGGTCAGGTTTTTTTCGAACATCAGTGCTTCGAAAATCACCAGCAGGTTCATGTCGACGCGGCGCAGATCATTACGGTTCATAGGGCACGTTTTCCTTGTTTGAGCCTGACGTGAAAGGTGGGCACTTTACTCGATCAGCGGTACTTTGGCCGCGCGTTTGTAGGGGCCGTATTCAACCGGTACCCACTGGAAGTGCTTGTCGACCGCCGTGATGTGGCCGATACCCGGAAACGGCAAATGCGCGGCCGTCACCCAGGTTTTGCTGGCGGCCGCTGCGCTGAACACTGCATGACGGCTTTTGATCGCTTGCTGATTGTTGACGTCAAAACTGATCGACACTTCGGGATGATCGAACTGCACCGCGAGGTTGTGCACCAGGTCGCCCATGAACACGATGCTCTGGTTCTGCGAAGTGAAGCGGTAGGTGGTGCTGCCCGGCGTGTGCCCGGCTTCCAGTGTAGCTTCGACCACACCCGGCAAAGGCGACTGGCCCTCTGCGAACGTCTTGAAGCGCCCGGCCGCCACGTAAGGCGCAGTGGAGTCCTGGGCGATCTTGAAAAACTCCCGGGCACCGGCCGGCGCCTTGGCCATTGCCTGCGGATCAAGCCAGTAATCGGCTTCAGCCTTGGCGGCGTAGACCGTAGCGTTGGCGAAGATCGGCTGTTGCTGGCCGTCGACCAATCCACAAACGTGATCCAGGTGCAGATGGGTCAGCAGAATCGCATCGACCTGTTCAGGCCTGTATCCGGCGGCCTGCATGTTTGCCGAGAGCTGGCCGGCGGTGGCGCCGATGCACTGGCCCGCGCCGGTATCGACCAGAATCAGTTGCTTGCCGGTATTGACCAGAAACGCATTGAACGCGGTCTGCACACCCGGCGTTTCAATCGAGCGACGGGCCAGCAATGCACGGATCTGACTCTGGCTCAGGCCCTGCAACAGTTTCGGTGACAGATCGTTGTAGCCGTCGAATAACGCGGTGACTTCGTAATCGCCCAGTGCCAGACGGAAATAACCGGGTGCCTGAGTACCGATCTGTGGCGCTTGCGCCATGGCACTGCTCATCACACCGGCAAGCGCCAGGCCAGTCACGGCGCTGAACAATCCTTTCATGCGTATCCCCTTGGTCGAGCCCGAAACTGCGGCCCCCAATGGTCCGCCGGTCCTTGCCATCCTGCCCGGCCTGCGCCGCGAGGACTTGCAGCGGTGTGCTGAGTTCAGGTTCAGCCAGCGTAATTAACAACGTTTAACTCGTCAGCCCTCGCCCCTCGCCGAACAATGAAACCCTCTGCGCAACGTTGTTTTTTGAACCAAGGGAAAGCCTGACAGTGCATTCCCCCCGACACGGACCCTGGCCATGGCTCATTCACAACAAACCGTCGCCCTCGCTCCTGCCATCGAACCACGCAGAACCGGTACGGGCGGCCTCAGCCCGCAGCGGGAGCGGCTGGTGAAACAACTGATACTCGAACGCCTGGGCGACAGCCTCGAAGTCACCGAACTGGCCAGCGCCTGCTCACTCTCTCGCAGCCATTTTTCCCGGGCGTTCAAGTGCAGCACCGGGTACTCGCCGCAAGACTGGATCCGTACCCAGCGCATTGCCAGGGCCAAATTGTTGATCCAGCACACTAACCACAGCCTTACGCAGATCAGCCTGGAATGCGGATTCTGCGATCAGGCGCACTTCTGCCACATCTTCACCCGCAGCGAAGGGATCAATCCGTTTGCGTGGCGGTGTCAGGTCATGAAAAACCGCTGAGGCGGTTTCAGTCCCGAGCCATCCGCTGAGCCAGGCGTGCCACCCGCTCGCCCAGGTGTGCGGCGGTCAACTGGTCTTCCGGCGGAGGGGCTTGTTCAGGCGGTTGCTCGACCGAGGATTGGGACATCGCCCCGAGGGAGCTGCCGAGGCGATTCAACTGGCCGTCGAACACCCCTTCGCACGCACGCGCCGGCAGCAGATCGAGCCCGACCCAGATCATTGAATGCTGGGCGGCGAACACCGCCATTTGCAGCAGGGTATTGAGTTTGTCGCCGCACAGGCTGCCGGAATTGGTGAAGCCCGCCGCGAGTTTGTCGCGCCATGGCCGGGCGAGATAGAACGACGCCGTGGCCTCCATGAATTGCTTGAACGCGGCCGAGGCGCTGCCCATGTAAGTCGGCGCGCCGAAGATGATGGCGTCGGCGCGGTGCAGGTCATCCCAGCGGGTTTCGACGTCTTCCACCGCCAGCAACAGGCAGGTGCTGCCCACGTGGCGCTCCACCCCCTGGGCCACTGCCTGCGCAATGACGCGGGTGTGCCCGTAGCCACTGTGATAGACCACCACTACTTTGCTCATCGCAGCGCCCTCCGGACGTATGCATTCCATTGCCCCGGAGTTTTGGCTCTGACGCGGGCGCGGACGAGTTAATCGTTGTTAATTTTTCCCGGCTGTCGGCTGAGCGGGCACAGGTTCTGCCCTTTAAATACAGTGGTGAAGGCGCTGGATGCCGAGCGGTGCCCGAACGCCTGCCTCTCGCGCAAGTTGCACTGGCGGCAAATCCTGAGGAATATGCCCGGATACTGCGGATCAGACGGCTTGCGTGACCTTCGAGTCGCTCTGCGCCCTGCCCGTCACGGATTCTTCACCCCGACGGATCAGGATCAAAAAAAACGTCGAAGGAGTGAGCGGTTGAGTCTTTCCCCGAATCAGGCCATCGGTTTCGGCCCCTATCGGATCCACCCCGGCCAGCGGCTGGTGCTTGAAGGCGACCAGCCTTTGCGCCTGGGCCGGCGTGCCATGGATATTCTGCTGATCCTGCTGGCCAACGCCGGCGAGGTGGTGAGCAAGCAGCAACTGATCGCCGGGGTATGGCCGGACAGCGTGGTGGAAGACATCAATCTGCGAGTGCACATGGCCGCGCTGCGCAAGGCCCTCGGCGACGGTCAGAACGGCCAGCGCTATATCATCACCGTTGCGCAACGCGGTTACAGTTTCGTCGCGCCGGTCGTGCTGCAATCGATTGAACAACGCCCCGCCGCCACCCACCTCGGCCAGCATAACCTGCCACTGCGTCGCACGCGGATGATCGGTCGCCAGTCGGTGGTCGACAGCCTGATGACCCAACTGCCGCGCCAGCGCTGCATCACCCTGGTCGGCCCCGGTGGCATCGGCAAAACTACCGTGGCCCTGCGCGTCGCCGAGCAACTGATCGGCCGTTATCGCAACGGTATTCGTCTGCTGGATCTGGCACCGCTCGATGACCCTGCTTCGATCTGCTCGCACCTCGCCGCCCTGTTGGATCTTTCGCTGCACGACAGTGAACCGATGGCATGCCTGATCAACAGTCTGCGAGAGCGGCAGATGCTGCTGGTGATCGACAACTGCGAGCATTTGATCGATGCCGTGGCATTGCTCAGTGAAAGCATTCTGCGCGGCGCGCCGCAGGTGCATATTCTGGCCACCAGCCGCGAAAGCCTGCGAGCCGAGGGCGAGTATGTGCAGCGCCTGGAGTCTCTTGATTGTCCACCGCCGATTGCGGTGCTCGAACGTGATCAGGCGATGGGGTTTTCTGCGCTGCAACTGTTCGTCGAACGGGCGATGGCGGCCCACGAACACTTTGAGCCGGGCAACGCTGATCTGCCCTCGATCATCGAAATCTGCCGCCGACTGGATGGCATCCCGCTGGCACTGGAACTGGCTGCCGCGCAGGTGGCGGGCCTTGGGCTGGACGGTTTGCTGAGTCAACTTCAGGGGCGGTTGCCGGCAGGCAATCAGACGCGTCTCGGCAGGCACGAAACGCTGCGCGCTACGCTGGACTGGAGCTTCAATCTGCTCAACGCCTGCGAACAGACCGGCCTGCGCCGATTGAGTGTGTTCCGTGGCGCCTTCACGCTGGAATCTGCGGCGGCGGTCATCGTCGGTCAGCACATCGAGCCGAACGAAGTGTTCGCCTCGATCACGCAACTGGTGGCCAAGTCGCTGCTCACCGTAGAGGTCGGTGATGAAGAGGTGTTCTATCGCCTGCTCGACACCACCCGCCGCTATGCACTGGAAAAACTTGATCAGGCTGCCGAGCTCGGCGAAACCCGCGAACGCCATGCCGAACGCAGCCTGGCGCTGATGCACCAGGCCCAGGCCGACTGGGAGAACACCGCGACTGAAGTCTGGATCGAGCGCTACGCCCGTAGCCTCGAAGACCTGCGCGCGGCACTGGACTGGACGCTGAATGACGAAGGCTCGCGCCCTCTCGGCGTTCGACTGACGGCGACCTCGGCGCCGTTGTGGCAAGAGTTGTCTCTGCTAAAGGAATACGGCGTTCACGTGCGGCGGGCACTCGCGTTGCTGGCGTCATCCGACGAGCCCTGCCCGCGACTGGAAATCGCCTTGAAACTGGCCCTCGGCAGCGCCTGCTATCACACCTGGGGCGGCACACCGGAAACCATCGAAGCCTTCGTCAGCGCCCGTCTGCTGGCGCAACGGCACGACGACATGGCCGGGCAATTGCGCGCCATATCGGGGCACATGGCGGTCAATCTCAGTTGCGGGCATTACCAGATGGCGCTGGAGCAGAGCGAGCAATTCGAAAGCCTCGGCGTGCACGGCGATGCGCAGTTGTCCTTGAGTACCCACCGCTTGCGGGTGCTCGCGTTGCATTACGCCGGCGATCAGCATCAGGCGCGGATCCACGCCGAACAGGTGATCCAGCGCATGGCCCACAGCGGCCACCTCAACCGCTTCACGCACGGTTTCGGCGTGCAATACGATCAGAGCGTCGCCTCGCTGACCGTCCTCGCCCGGGTGCTGTGGCTGCAAGGTTTTCCCGAGCAGGCCTGGCGCACGGCGCGGCAGGCGCTGGACATCGCGGTGCAGATCAACCACGGCACCTCGATCTGCTACACCCTGGCACTCGCCTCGTGCCTGATCGCCCATTACAACGGCGATGTGCAGAACGCTCGCGCGCTGCTGCAACTGCTGCTCGAACAGGCGCAGAAGCATTCGGTGCTGCTGTTCTACACCTGGGCGCGGCACTACGCGCAGGTGATCGACGCCGACAAGGCCCCCGCCTCCCCGCCCGCCGATAGCGGTCTGGTCAGGGAGATCATGGTCACGCTGGATCCGGTTTTCGTTGATGATGCCTTGCTCGAACGAGCACAAAGCGGAGCGGCCGGCTGGAGCACTGCGGAGATTTTGCGGGCCCGCGCCGAGCGATTGCTGGCGGCTGAATCGCCCTGCCATCACACGGTCGAAAGCGCCTTGCAGCAATCCCTTGAAATTGCCCGGGCACAAGGCGCACTGGCCTGGGAACTGCGCAGTGCAACGTCGCTGGCTCGGTTGTGGCAGCGCCAGTCGCGTTTGCGTGAAGCACTCCAATTGCTGACACCGATCTACCAGCGCTTCACCGAAGGCTATGCCACCCCCGATTTGCGCAAAGTGCGCTTACTGCTCGACGAATTGGGCGGTCAGCCGGCCGCGTGAAGCTGGCCGTGTGCGGCCAAGGTAACGCGCGTGCCGACGCTCGACATCGTTCAGTTCGCCGCTCTGCTCGAGTTGCTCGCGGGCGTATCGGCGCGTGGTGTTGAGCATTCGATAGCGCAGTGTTCCGCTGGATCGATCCATTGTCAGCAGCGACTTGGATGCCAACTGTTCAACCACAGCCACCAGCGTCGAGGGTGGTAATTGGGCACAACTGATCACGCCGATGGCGGCGTCCAGGGTGAATGCCATCTTGAACACCGATAACCTTTGCAGCACTCGTTTTTCCTGCTCGCTCAAGCGCTGATAGCTCCAGTCCAGCGCAGCCTTCATCGACTGATGGCGAGGCACGGCGGTGCGGCGACCGTGACTCAGGACTTGCAGACCTTGATCCAGTTGCGTCTGAAGGCCGACCAGCGCCAGCGCATCGATCTGCGCCGCTGCCAGTTCGATCGCCAGCGGCAGGCCGTCGAGTCGTCGACAGATATCGCGCACCGTTTCCAGATCCTGCTCACGCAGACCGAACCCGTGTTGACGCGCACGGGCACGACTGACAAACAGCTGCACCGCCGAATAGCCCATGACCTCATCGACGCTGTTAAGCGCCGTGGCTTTGGGAAGTGTCAGGGACGGCAGTGGTTGCAATACTTCCAGACCGAGACGCAACGGTTCACGGCTGGTGGCAAGAATCGACAGACGGGGGGCAACGTCGAGCAACGTTTCCAGCAGGCTCCGGCAGGCTTCGTGCAGGTGCTCGCAGTTGTCCAGCACCAGCAAGGCGTGGCGCGCGGCCAGTGTGGGGAAGTCGATGTCGAGTGTTTTCAGCAGGTGATCGAGGAGCGGAGTATCTTCGTCGACCAGCGACAGATCCACCTGCCAAACGCCGTCACGAAAATGTTGCAGCAGCAATTCCGCTGCGCGCAGCGCCACGGTGCTTTTGCCGACGCCGGCAGGTCCCGTCACCGTCAGGAGCCGGGACAACGGCAGTTGCCGGACCAGACCGCCGACCAGTGAGTCGCGCCCGGTGACCGGCGTCAGCCGTGCGGGCAAGTTGTGCTGGGGCGCTTGCAGGCTTTCGAAAACCACCTGAGCAACGCTGTCGCCCTGCACCGGTGCCACGAAGCTGTACCCGCATTGCGGCACATTGACGATGTAGCGTTGACCGTTCTCGCCGTCGCCGAGGGCCCGGCGCAACGCGGCGATGTGCACCCGCAGGTTGATCTCCTCGACCACCGAGGTCGGCCACACCAGAGCAATCAACTGCTCTTTGCTGACCACCCGCCCGGCGCGCTCGACCAGCACCTGCAGAATGTCCAGCGCACGACCGCCCATGCGCAATTGCCGATCCCCTTCGAGGATCAGCCGTTGACGCAAATGGAACGCGTACGGCCCGAAACGCAGGACCGACGCCGAGTTCAATTCGTTGAAGCTGTTCATGTCCGTTATCTTCGCAGGCCTCGATGACGGAACAACCACCACGCGGGGTCCAACACGGACATCCGGATGCCCGTAACGGACAGAACCGCTCTAGCTGAACTGTTCGCGATATTGCGTGGGGGTCAGCCCGAGCTTTTCGCCGAACAGAAAACGCATGTGCCGCACGCTGCCGAAACCGCTTTTATAGGCAACGGTCTTCAACGGCAGATCACTGGTTTCCAGCAGGTTGCGCGCGCAATCGATGCGCGCACTTTGCAGGAATTCCATGGGTGTCATGTTGACCTCGCGGGCAAACACCCGAGCGAAGTGTCGTGCACTCATGTTCGCAAGACTTGCCATGCGCTCGACAGTGAAAGCTTCCTCCAGATGCTCCAGCACATGGTTCTGCACCCGGGTAATCGGTGTTTGCTGGGGCGCCACTGCTGCCATCAACGGGCTGAACTGCGCTTGTCCGCCTTGACGTTTCATCACCACCAGCAACACCTTGGCCACGTCCTGGGCAATCTTTTTGCCATGATCGCGAGCGACCACCGCCAACGCCATATCGATGCCGGCCGTGACGCCCCCGGACGTGATCAGATTGCGATCCTCGACAAAAATCTGGTCAGTTGCGACGTTTGCCATTGGAAAGCCCTTGATCAGGCGTTCGGTGTAATTCCAGTGGGTGGTTACACGGTAGCCGTCGAGCAAACCGGCGTGTCCAAGCACGAAGGCACCGGTACAGATCGAGCCATATTGCCCGGCACGCGTGACCGCCCCCTGCAGCCAGGCGAGCAACGGCGGGTGTTTTTCGTTGTAGGCGCCGGGGCCGCCCGGCACCAGCAACAAGTCATAACGCTCATCGGCTTCGTCGATGTGCCGATCGGCGTGCACGAGGACGCCATTGGACGCACGCAACGGCCCGTGCTCGGTGCCCAGGGTCGTCAGGTGATAGTGGGCTTGCGGTTTCAGGTAACGGTTGGCAACTGAAAAGACCTCCAGCGGCCCGGCCATGTCGAGCAGCAGAAACTCCGGGAACAGCACCATTGCCACGGTCTTCATGGGGGTATCACCAAAATCCATGCAAAATCATAAGTCTGCGCATTATGGCCGGATACGCTGGAGCCGTCGGAAAGAATACGTGATCCAGTGCACACAACTGTCAACTCTAAAGGGACAGTATTTCAATTTTCATCTACTTATTGCATCCCAGGGTTACCAGTAACCTTCTCCTCACTCGGACGAATCAACGTCCTGAAAGGAGATTTCATCATGCTGACCCTTCGTAAAGCTTCCGACCGCGGTCTGGCCAATCATGGCTGGTTGAAGTCGTTCCACACCTTTTCCTTCGCCAGCTACCGTGACCCGCGTGAACAGGGTTTCTCCGACCTGCTGGTGATCAACGATGACCGCGTCGCCGCCGGCAAGGGCTTCGGCCAACACCCCCACCGGGACATGGAGATTTTCTCCTATGTGCTCGAAGGCGCCCTGGAACACAAGGACACCCTCGGCACCGGCTCGGTGATTCGCCCCGGCGATGTGCAACTGATGAGCGCCGGCAGCGGCGTGGCCCACAGCGAGTTCAACCATTCGGCGACCAAACCTGTGCACTTCCTGCAGATCTGGATCGTACCGGACGTCAGCGGCGCGAAACCGCGTTACCAGCAAGAGCACTTCAGCGAGCAGAAAAAACGCGGTCGTCTGCAACTGATCATCTCGCCCGAAGGCAACCACGGCTCGCTGAAAGTGCGCCAGGATGCACGGGTGTATGCCGGGCTGTTCGATGGCGAGGAAAGTGCCACCCTCAAGCTGCCTGCCAACCGCTTCGCCTATGTTCACGTCGCTCGCGGCAGCGTTGAACTCAACGGCCTGCAGTTGAAGGAAGGCGACGGCGTACGGGTTCGTGAAGAGCAGGCACTGACCCTGAGCAATGGCCAGGACGCCGAAGTCCTGGTGTTTGATCTGCGCCCGCAGGAACTGCCGGAAATGCCATGATTCGGTGATTTCATCGCTCGAAAAAAACGGCCTTCATTGAAGGCCGTTTTTCATTCTGCAGGCAAGATCGCCAACTGATGTAGCCGTCTTGCACAACCTCAATGAACTACTCATTCTCCAGTACGAACGCTTCGACAATGTGTTCGATCACCGCCCTGACCCGCGCGGTATGGCGCAAATCCGCATGGGTCACCAGCCACACTTCATAAGGCAGCGGCCGCGTGCGCTCCGGCCACAGTCTGACCAGACCATCGCGCTCGCCCATGTAAACCGGTATTTCTCCTACACCCAGACCGGCGGCAATCGAGCGTCGTACCAGCAAGCTGGAACTCAGACCGGCGACGATCCGCCCGCGAGTCACGGGCTCGTTCACCAAAGTCAGGTCCTTGTTGCCTTGCAGATACGGCTGGTACACCACCAGATCATGGCCCTCGAATGCACTGCCCGGCGCCGGCACGCCATGGTGGTCGACATAGGCCTGCGAAGCGAACAACCCCACCGGCCAACGCGCGATGCGCCGGGCGATCAGGTCCGGGTTGTCCGGGCGGGTGTTGCGCACGGCGATGTCCGCTTCTCGTTTGGCCAGGCTGAGGATCTGCGTGGAAGCGTCCAGCTGCACGCGTACGTCCGGATGCTGGTCGTGCAACTGCGCAATGGCCGGGATCAGGAAATCGATGGCCAGTGAATCGGTGGTGCTGACCCGAACGCTGCCGGTCAGGCGATCGTCCAGGCCCTGGATACGCCGCTCCAGCTCGAGCGCCGAATGCTCCATTTTTTCCACCGACTTGAGCGCGGCTTCACCGACTGCCGTCAACGCGTAGCCCTCGGAGGTGCGCAGAAACAAGGTCGCGCCCAGCGACTTTTCCAGCGCCGTGATGCGTCGCCCGACCGTCGCCTGATCCACGCCCAGCACGCGCGCAGCGCCGCGTAATGTCGACTCGCGGCAGACCGCAAGAAAGACCCTTGCATCATCCCAGTTCATAACATTCCCCATTGATGCATAAACGCATCATAACAACGCAAACTCGCTGCATTAACGCAGCAAAGATAGCCGATATGCTGGGCGCCATAAACCTTTCCTCAGGACCGCCATCATGCGCACTACAACTGCTTCGCCCGAACGTCCGGACACGAGTGTCTGGCTGGCGATCTTCGCCGGACTCTGCGCCAGCCTGGTCAGCATCGGACTGGCGCGTTTCGCCTACACACCGCTGATCCCTTCGCTGATTCAGGCGCAATGGTTTTCCGCCCATGATGTGGTTTACCTCGGCGCGGCCAACCTGGTCGGTTACCTGATCGGCGCCCTCCTCGGTCGCCCGCTGGCACGCCGGGTCACCCAGAGAACAGCTCTGCGCCTGATGATGCTGGCGGTGACCGTGGCGTTTTTTGCCTGTGCATACCCCGTATCGGTGAGCTGGTATTTCGGCTGGCGCCTGCTGTCCGGCATCGCGGGCGGCGCGATCATGGTGCTGGTGGCCGCGACTGTATTGCCCCATGTGCCTGCCGCGCGCAAGGGCCTGGCCAGTGGTGCGATTTTCCTCGGCATCGGTCTGGGCATCGCCGGCTCCGGCACGATCGTCCCCCTGCTGTTGAGTCTGGGCCTGCAAGCGACATGGCTGGGACTGGGCGCGCTGTCGCTGGCACTGACGGCATTGAGCTGGTTCGGCTGGCCTTCTGAGCTGCCCCAAGCAATTACCACAACGACTCAGGTGGATCCGGCAGAACCCACACCGCCTGCGGTGTATCTGTTGTTTGCCCAGTACGCGTTCATGGCCGCCGGGCTGGTGCCAGCCATGGTTTTCCTGGTGGATTACGTCGCCCGTGGGCTGGGCGCCGGGGCGCACGTCGGCGCGCTGGTCTGGGTCATGTACGGTCTGGGCGCCATCGTCGGCCCGGTGAGCTATGGTTTTCTCGCCGACCATCTCGGTGCGCGGACCGGCATTCGTCTGGTGCTTGTGATACAGGCGATCACTCTTGGCTTGCTGGCCGTTTCGCATTCGTTCGTGGCGCTGGCACTGCTGGCGGTTGTGCTCGGTTCGTTTCCGCCGGGCATTGTCCCGCTGGCGTTGGCCCGGGTGCATGAGCTGGTACCGGATCATCATCGCCAACAGGTGGCGTGGAGCCGCGCCACGGTGTCGTTCGCCACGTTTCAGGCGCTGGCCGGTTTCGCCTATTCGGCGCTGTTCAACGCCACAGGTGGACAGCATGTGCTGCTCTTCGTGATTGCCGGCGGTGCCATCGTGATCGCACTGATACTTGAGCACGTCATGAAACTGCTGCCCTCCTCGATCGAACAACGCCGCTGCGCCCATTGACGGGAATCATTAGGCCCTGACTGCGCTCCCATCTACTGATCACTTGTTTCAAGAGGAATTGAAAATGACATTGCCCACTGAAATGACCCGCATCGAAATCACCGAACCGGGCGGGCCCGAGGTTCTGCAATCCCGACGCGTGCCGCTGCCGATTGCTTCAGAAGGCGAAATACTGATCCGCGTGCACGCCGCCGGCATCAATCGCCCGGACGCTTTGCAACGCGCCGGCCAGTACCCGATGAAACCCGGCATGAACCCGATTCCGGGCCTTGAAGTGGCCGGAGAGGTTATGGCGATTGGCAGCGGTGTCAGCAGATTTGCGGCGGGTGACCGGGTCTGCGCGCTGACCAACGGCGGAGGATATGCCGAGTACTGCACAGTCCCGGCCGGCCAGGCCCTGCCAATCCCCGATGGGCTGGACTGGATTCAGGCAGCGGCAATTCCGGAAACCTTTTTCACGGTGTGGGCCAATCTGTTCGGCCTCGGCGGCGCCAGCCGTGGTCAGCGCGCCCTGATCCATGGCGGCACCAGCGGCATCGGCACCACCGCGCTGATGCTGTGCCGCGAGTTTGGCATCGAAGCCTTCGCCACCGCCGGCAGCGCGGACAAATGCGCAGTGATCCGCAGTCTGGGCGGCGAAGCCATCAACTACCGGGAACAGGATTTCGCGACTGTTATCGCCGAGAAAACCGCCGGCCAGGGCGTTAATGTGATCCTCGACATCATGGGCGGCTCGTACCTCAACGGGAACATCAGCGCCTTGGGGATGGATGGGCGGTTGGTGATGCTCGGTTTCCTCGGTGGCGCGCGAGCCAATGACATCGATCTGCTGGCGATCCTCGGCAAGCGTGCGGTGGTCACCGGCTCCCTGCTGCGTGCCCGGACCTCTGCGGAAAAGGCAGCCATCGCCGATCAATTGCGCGAACACGTCTGGCCGGTGTTGGCCGCCGGACGCTGCCTGCCGATCATCGACCAGATCTTCCCGCTCGCCGAAGCGGCCAAAGCCCATGCGCGCATGGAAGCGGGCGACCACATCGGCAAGATCGTGCTGAAGGTCAACTGAGTCGTTGCAGCATTTTGTAATCGTTGCAGGCGTGCGGCGGTCGAAAATGTCACGCGCCGGTCAAGGCATCTGGTAAAAAAGCGTTCTTTGTCCACGCCGTGGTGAAACGTTTAATGTTCCTTGCCTTCATGACCCGACTTCGACGCCGCCGTCTGGCGTTCGCCTGCATGGCTGCCCTGATCATCGGCGTGCCGGCGAGTTGTGCCGTGCTGGAACACACCGAACGCAAACTCTTGTTTCGCATCGAACCGGGCACCGCCGGCTGGTATCACGGATTGCCCGGCAGCGTGCAGGAACTCGACCTGCAACCGAAAAGCTTCAAGGCCGGGCAAAACATTCACGCCTGGTGGTGGCCGGCGGAACGTGCCGATGCGCCGGCCATCCTTTATCTGCACGGCGTACGCTGGAATCTGACCGGGCAACTGTTCCGTATCGAGCAACTGCGCGCGGCGGGTTATTCGGTATTGGCCATCGACTATCGCGGCTTCGGCCAAAGCCGTGGTGATCTGCCGTCGGAAAGCACGGTTTACGAAGATGCGCGAGTGGCCTGGGAACGCTTCCAGCTGTTGCAACCTGATCCGAACAAACGCCTGATCTACGGCCACTCGCTGGGGGGCGCGGTCGCCGTCGACCTGGCTGCCGAACTCGGCCGCGATGCCGCCAGAAATCACACCCCATTGCCGGTGCGCGGACTGGTCATCGAATCCACCTTCACTTCATTGGCGGATGTAGCGGCAGCCGTGGCCAACACCTCCCTTCCAGTCCGTTGGTTGCTGTCGCAGAAGTTCGACTCCATCGACAAGATCGCCGAGATCCACATGCCGTTGCTGGTGGTACACGGTCTTGCCGATGCGTTTGTGCCGTCACGTTTCAGCGAGCAACTGTTCGCCGCCGCCCGGCAGCCGAAACACCTGCTGCTGGTGCCCGGCGCAACGCACAACAACAGCATGGCGCTGGGCGGACAGAACTATCGCAAAGCGATCGATGCGCTGATGCAAACCCGACCTGTCGCCCGGGTGGCGGGCGCAGCGGTGCAGAAGAACCCGCGCGACTCCTGACGCCCTCTGCGCAGACCATCGGTCGCCCCGACAGGAAATTCTTGCAGCATCGGCTGGCAAACCGGCGTTCCAACGCTTTGCTGGATGGAGTCAATCCATGATGCTGTTTCGGCACACCCGGCCGCGCAGCGTTCCACTGCCTATTCGGGAGCACTACCATGAAAATCAACCCGTACCTGATCTTCAACGGCGATTGCCGCGCAGCTTTCACGTTTTACGAGCAATGCCTGCAAGGCAAGCTCGAAGCAATGATGACCTTCGGCGAAACCCCAGCCGCCGAACATGTGCCCAAAGAGCATCACAACCTGATCATCCACACCTGCCTGAAAGTCGGTGACCAGATGCTCATGGCTTCGGACACCACACCCGACCGCCCGACCCAAGGCATGAGCGGATGCTCGATTTCGCTGAATGTCGACAGCATCGCCGAGGCCGAACGAGTGTTTAACGCGCTGGCCAGAGACGGTCGCATCGACATGCCGCTGGAAGCCACCTTCTGGGCCGCCCGCTTCGGCATGCTGGTGGATCGTTTTGGCGTGTCGTGGATGGTCAATTGCGAAAGTGACAAATGATGCTGTCATTGCACCGGAGATGAAAAAGCCCGACCTCTTCAGGTCGGGCTTTTTCGTTCAACGTTGGGCCAACTCGTGCCGAACGCACTGTTCGTAATAGGTCTGCTTGACGGCCGCCGGCTTGAGCCGCGACGCGCTGTCGTAGGTCTGCTCGGTGATGCCCATGGCGGTCATGCGCATCCAGGGTTGCTGAAACTTGCGCGCCTGCAAGCGCTTGCGTGCGCCATACAGGGAAATCCCGGACAGCTTCGACTGTTGTGCGCCGGCGGCGATGTCCGACCCCCAGGTACACGCAAAACGATGGCTCTTGCTCAGTTCCCTGGCCTGGGCCTCCACCGCGAACAGAGCGAGGGAAAGCGTTGCTACGGTGATGACAATCGTCCGCATATAGCCCACCTAACCTTTTGAAAAAAGGCGAGTTTGCCGGGACCGGAAACATTCGGGGGCCAGCAATTTGCCGCCTATTGCTCTCGTGCGCGAACTTCAACCCTCAACCGGGATGCGCCCTCTTCCTCGCACTGGATGACGATCGGTACAAAACGCTCGATCACCGAAATGTTGCTGTGCAAATGCTCGGTCATCCTGGGCGTGGTAAGCGATCCACCTCCGGCCAGCACCATCGGCAACAGCAACTGGTCCGCCAGATGTTCTGCCACCGCTGCACCGCTGTGCAACCAATCGGCCGCCTGATCGATCACGGCGTCCGCCACCTTCTCCGAACGCAGAGACGCTTGACCGAAAGCGCTGAAAACTTCGGTGACGTGTTCAAACGCATATTCCAGCAGCAACACGTTGCCCGGTCCGCAGGCCGGATCAAGAATGACCGCGTTCAACTCCGCTGACGCCATGTTCAATCGCTGGGCCACCCTTTCGAGCTCGCGGACACCAACACTCGGCGCCAGTCCCGCCGTCAGCGCAAACGCCTGTTGCGAGAGCGGCAAGCCGCGCTCGCACAGGTGCAGTGCTGACAACTTCGATGGTTGCACCCTGACGTCGATTTCACCGCCACCCGCCGGTACGAACCCGTGGCGCAGCAACGTCAGTTCAACCTCCGCGCCCATCCGTCGCAGCAGCGGTAACCAGCTGCGGCTGAGAAAGTCGGTCGGTGGCGCCAGCGGATTATGCGTGCCGCCACTGATCCGCACGCGGCTGGCTTGCGGCGCAAGCAATAAAGCGGGCAGCAAGGTCTGCAACACCAATGTGCAACTGCCGGCGGTTCCAATGGCAAAGCGAAAATCGCCACCGCGAATCGGCCCCGGCTCGAAGCTCAATGTCTGCGAGCCCAGCTCAGCCCCCTGGATCTTTGCACCACAGACTTGAGCCGCCGCCGTCACGGCGGTCAGGTGCTGGCGCAACAGTCCGGGACGACTGCGTCTGGCCCGAATCCGCTCGATGCGAAACGCCTGGCCCGTCACCATCGACAGACTCAGCGCACTGCGCAACACCTGGCCACCACCGATGGCGCCGTCCAGTTCAATAACGTCCTGTTTCATTTTTTTCCTTATGCGTACAAACCAACGGTTTCCCGCAGGTATCGATCGAGTTGCCGCGAATCTTCCCGGGTTCTTGGCAATGCCGGCACCGCACGCTCGAGTTCCGCCTCGATGAACGCATGCAATGCCGGACGACGAGGACCGTAAGCGCTCTCGTCGGCATTGCGTTTGAGCGCGAGCAGTTCGTCGACTTCATCGAGCAATGCACGATCATCGACGGTACTCAGCAGATCGCTGAACGTCATCGGCGGCCGACCACGCCCCTGATCGATCCAGCGCACCGCCAGCAGCGGCCGCAGTACGTAGAAATACTTCTTGAACCGCACGCTTTCACCCTGCAGATAACCACGGAAGTTCTTCTTCGCCATCGACAGATAATGATTGCGCGCGGCTGGCGGGCTGTAGAACGCCTCGGCCAGCGCCCGCAGTTGCGCAACCGCTGCGGTCTCGCTGCGATAAACCAGCGGGGAGTCGAGCCACTCCAGCAAGGTCGGGTTGGATTTGCGCAACAGCCCGAGGGTCTTGCGCAGCTCCCAGCCACTGACATCCAGCTCGTCATCCAAAGGCCGCTCGATGACATCACTTGGCGCATCGACCTGGACGAACCACTCCGGTTTCTCTACATAAACGAAGCGCACATCGTAATCACTGTCCGGCGAGGCAAAACCCCAGGCCCGGCTGCCTGATTCGCAGGCATACAGCACCGTGACATTGCGCTCACGCTCTATGCGCGCCAGTTCTTCCAGCACCCGGGCGCGCATGGCGCTGCACAGCGGATGTCGTTCTTCGAATTTCATGTCTTTCAATCCTTGTTCCGGCGCGCCTTTCGGCACGCGTTATCCCTTGACGCACACCACCTGACGCAGGGTGTGCAGCACTTCAACCAGCTCACGCTGGGCGTGCATGACTTTGTCGATGTCCTTGTAGGCCATCGGAATTTCATCAATCACCGCAGCATCCTTACGGCATTCAACATGCGCGGTGGCGCGGATCTGATCTTCGACGGTGAAGGTGTTTTTGGCCTTGGTACGGCTCATGGTCCGACCGGCACCGTGGCTGCAGGAGCAAAACGATTCTTCGTTGCCCAGACCACGCACGATGAAACTCTTGGCGCCCATCGAACCGGGAATGATCCCCAACTCGCCCTTCTTCGCTGACACCGCGCCTTTGCGGGTGACCAGAATGTCCTCGCCGAAATGCCGCTCTTTCTGCACGTAGTTGTGGTGGCAGTTCACCGCTTCCAGCGCGACTTCGAATGGCTTGCGTATGATCTGCCGCGTGGCCTGAATCACCGCTCGCATCATCAGCTCCCGGTTCTGCTTGGCGAAATCCTGGGCCCAGCCCACGGCTTCCACGTAATCATCGAAGTGCCGGCTGCCTTCTTCAAAATACGCCAGATCACGATCCGGCAGGTTGGCGATGTGCTGGCGCATATCCGCCTGGGCCATCTGGATGAACAGGTTGCCGATGGCGTTGCCGACACCGCGCGAGCCGCTGTGCAACATGAACCAGACCCGGTCGGCCTCATCCAGGCACACTTCGATGAAGTGATTGCCGCTGCCCAGTGTTCCGAGGTGCCCGCGATTGTTGGTGTTGGCCAGTTTCGGGTACTTGTCGGTGATCGCCTTGAACCGTGGGTTCAGCGCCGCCCAGGCCTGATCCGCCTGTTGCGGAATCTCGTCCCAGGCGCCTTTGTCACGGCGCGATCGGGTCGAACTGCGGCCATGAGGCACCGCTTGCTCGATGGCACTGCGCAGGCCATGCAGGTTGTCCGGCAGATCGGCCGCGGTCAGCGAGGTGCGCGCGGCAATCATGCCGCAACCGATGTCCACCCCGACCGCTGCCGGGATGATCGCGCCGACCGTGGGAATCACGCTGCCGATGGTCGAGCCCTTGCCCAGATGGACGTCCGGCATGACAGCCAGATGCTTGAAGATGAAGGGCATCTTCGCCGTGTTCATCAACTGCTCGCGCGCCTCGTTTTCCACCGGGACGCCCTCGGTCCAGAGCTTGATCGGTTTGCCGTTGGCGACTTCCAGCAGTTGGTAAGTGTGTTCTTTCATCATCTCGATTCTTCAGGTAGTTCCACCGGTATTCGCCGGCAGATTCAAAAAAGGTGGCACGACAAAGGTTGGTGACTGTTGCGCGTTACCGCGCACCGGGATTAGCCGGCCTCAGATGTACAGCCATCGGCATTCGTGCCGTCACGCGCACTGACAAGGGTTTGGTGAGACGTCTTGGATGTAGTCCCACCGGCATTCAGTGCCCGTGACAAATCAATTCATTGGGTGGCTGATTGCCTCATCCCATGCATTCAATCGCTTCGACCCAGTGCTGCGGTCCGTACCGGCCGGCAGTGAACTGCTCGATCACATCAAACACCGCATCACTGAAACCGCCGACATTCAGGATGTCGTCACGATCCGCCGCCGGTGTCGCCCAACCTGGTTGCAGGTCAATGCAAATCAGGCGTGCCTGCGGGTTGATCCGCTTTATCCGCTCCCATTGCAGCATCGTCTCGCTGGCGCCCTGACGTCGCGCATCGATCCAAGTTTCGTTGTCCGACAGCATGAGCAACGTATCGACCCTGGCCTTGCTGTCCGCCAGTTTCTTCAACGGCGCCGAGCAGCAGGTTCCGCCGCCGAAAATGCCCGCAAGTTTTTCGGCATTGCTGATCACACTGTCGCGCGGGTTGAGGGTGATATCCACCACCTTCCATTCGAACGGCATCACCCGTGCCGTCGGCTGTTTACGCACCACCGCCGCCGTAATCAGTGCCGCCACATCGATGCAGCGCACCGCGGTGGTCGCGCCCTGACGATAACCGGTCAGCGGGCTACCCATGGATCCGGAAACATCCGGGCAAACCACCACAGCCCCCTGAAGCTTCGGCACATTGGCCAACGACAGCTCCAGCGCATCCTGCAAAGCCTCGCGAATCAGCGCCGGCACGTCATCGCCGACCATCCGGTACGCTGCCAGCAACTGGTACGGATACACCCGTGCCCTGACCACTGCTTCGGGATCCGCCAACCGTGCGGCCACGGTTTCGGTGCAACCCGGCACTTCAAAAGCACCATGGCGCGCAAGCGTATTGAGGTTAATCCGCAGCCCCTGCCAGCCCATGTTTCGCGCCTGCTCTGCCCATTGTTCCTTGCTCAACGTTTCGTTACCGAGCAATTGAAAAGGCACTTCAGGCACTTGATCACTCGCTCCGCTGCGAAATGCCAGCAGATCGCGAGTCAATCCGGGCAACGCCTGTGCATCCACCGGTTTGCCGATCACCCAGGCAAAAAACGCTTCGCGCCAGGCCTCGGACGGTTTTGGGTGAACCATCTTCACCACATCCGCCAGCGAAGGCTGATTGCCGATCGATGCCTGCAAGAGCTGGCGTTCGGTCGCGCTGTTCAGCCAGTTCTGCACCAGACGCTTGGGCTGAGAACCCAGGGAGCGGCGACCGGTGGCGCCACTGCGCAGGATTTGCACGAAATTGCGCAGCATTTTGCCGCTGTCCACGACCTTCTCGAACACCTCCGGCACCAGAGCCGAACGCTGAGCGGCCAGCGCCGCCAGCAACAAGGCCGGCATGTCTTTCATGTGTCCTTTTTGGCGAGCGTAAAGAGCGGCATTTGCCACGAAGCGGCTGTCCAGCTCCGCAACCAGCTTCAACACCTGATCCAACTGACTTTGAGCAGATGCGTAAAAGGTCGAATTCAGGCAACCGGTGACAGCCAGCTGAGCCAGTTGATGCTTGGGTGTGTAGGCATAAGCCGCGGCACCGGAAGCATTCAAGGCGTCGCACGCCGGCAGGCTTTTCGATTGCGTATTGAAGAGGTTGAAATTGGCCATTCGTGGCGTCTCGCTATGTTGTCCTGTTCGTTGCGACAGGTATTGCAGTCGCTGTGCCAGCTTTTGAAAAAGTTCGAAAATTATTTTTATCTATTTGATTTTTAAAGACTTTATTTTAGTCGCAATTACCCATGAACTCTCATCACGACAAATAACACGCTTAAACATTATCATTGGGTATCGTCGTTTATCTTTAAGGATCATTAATGTCCGGCAAGCGCACCGTCGCCATCGGTTTCATCGGCGCCACCCTTGATCGCGTAGGCAAAGGCGCCAACCGCTGGAACCATTGGCGGCCTAGCGTGGGCCTGTGCCAGCAACCGGATGTATTGATCCATCGACTGGAACTGATACACGGCACAGACGCCCGGGACACGAGCCTGGCCGAACGCATTCGCGAGGACATCCATCAGGTGTCGCCCGGCACAGAAGTGCGCCTGCACCCGATGCCGTTGCGTAATCCCTGGGATTTCGAAGAGGTCTACGGCGCGCTCCATGACTTCACCTCCGAATACACTTTCGATACCGAGCGTGAGGACTATCTGGTGCACATCACCACAGGAACCCACGTCGCGCAGATCTGCTGGTTCTTGCTGACCGAGGCGCGCTACTTGCCGGCACGCCTGATCCAGACCTCCCCCGCCCGCCGCAAGAACGAAGAAGAACCGGCCACCGGCACACACGCCCTGATTGACCTGGATCTGTCGCGCTACGACCGGATTGCCTCTCGCTTCACTCACAGACGCCTGGAAGGCCTGGAGTTTCTCAAGTCCGGCATCGCCACCCGAAACACCGCGTTCAACCGTTCCATCGAACAGATCGAACGCGTGGCCGTACGCTCCAAAGCGCCGATGCTGCTGATCGGTCCGACCGGCGCCGGCAAGTCTTTTCTCGCCCGACGCATTTACGAGCTCAAACGCAGTCGCCATCAAATGCAGGGACGCTTCGTTGAAGTCAACTGCGCCACCCTGCGTGGGGACGGTGCAATGTCCGCGCTGTTCGGCCACGTCAAAGGCGCCTTTACCGGCGCACAAAACGCACGCGACGGCCTATTGCGAGCGGCTGACGGCGGCATGTTGTTTCTCGATGAGATCGGCGAACTGGGCACGGACGAACAAGCCATGCTGCTCAAGGCCATCGAAGAGAAGCGCTTCTTCCCGCTGGGCTCGGACAAGGAAGTCGACAGCGACTTCCTGATCATCGCAGGCACCCACCGCGACCTGCGCAGTCGTGTCGCCGAAGGCCTGTTCCGGGAAGATCTCTACGCTCGGATCAACCTCTGGACGTTCGACCTGCCAGGCTTGGCGGGCCGCCGCGAAGACATCGAACCCAACATCGATTTCGAGCTTGAACGCCACGCGCGCGAACACGGCCAAATGGTGCGCTTTAACCTTGAAGCCCGACGGCGCTACCTGGGGTTTGCCAGCTCACGGGAAGCTGCGTGGCTGGGTAACTTCCGCGAGCTTTCGGCCTCGATCACGCGCATGGCGACACTGGCCGACAGCGGGCGAATCGATGAAGCGCAGGTCAAGGAGGAAATTGATCGACTGCGGTACGCGTGGGGGCTGGCGCAACCGACAGGCGTGACTGATGAACTGCCGGGCAATGCCGAGACACTGGACCTGTTCGATCGATTGCAATTGAAGGCGGTGCTGGAAGTTTGCCGCCAGGCAGACAGCCTGTCGGATGCCGGCAGACGACTGTTCGGCGTGTCGCGACAGGCCAAAGCGCAGCCCAATGATGCCGACCGATTGAGGAAGTACCTCGGGCGGTTCGGCATTGACTGGAACCAGTTGCGCGAGCAGTGAAACATGACCGTAGCCAATTGGGTCGATGAGATAAACTGCGCCGCACCGCGATACCGGCACCGAACAAAGGACAAACACGGATGGACTTACTGGAGTTTTTTTCAAACCTGCTATCGGCTCTGAATAGCTTCCAGACGTCCGGCCAAAAGCCTCGCAGAGTCTTCACCCGCGGATTTGTAGTGACCTGCGTCTTCGTGGCGATCATCGAGCTGTTCTTACTGAACCATATCTATAGCGGGCATCCGTGAACGAATAGCTACGAGTTCCGCCCGTCAGTTGACCGGCACTTTACCCCGGGTCAGAACTTCCAACGTCTATCAACCTGACGCGGAAGCCCGACGATGAACCGAACCATTGCAGCCCTCATGCTTGGAAGTCTTTTATCCGCCAATGCCTCCCTCGCAATGGCGGGAAGCAGCGTCCCGCCAACCGGCATTCCCGGGGTCAACCAGGGAGGCACCGAGTCCAAGGAAGAAAAGGCCGACAAAAAGGGTGAAGAGGCCTCGGGCTCGAACTCCGGTGCAGAGGCCCATGAAACCGAGAAGGATGCGCAAACGTCCAGCGGCTCAAAGGATGGGATGAAAGAAAAGAAGCCCTGAGCGAGTTAGCCGCCTCATAAGTTTTTGCAGGCATAAAAAGGCTCGAGGGGCGGCTGGTTGTTACAAGGGATGGAAAGAAGAGGAAATGCAGGGCTTCTATGATGTACGAGGATTGCCGCTGCAACCTGTATCAGAAAGTCGGAAAGGATGGGCAGAAAATCACAGGCCATGCCAGTGAGAGCATGACCAAAAACTAACAGAAGGACCGTGCGAAAATCGTCTGGTCGGACGCAGCTTCGGACCTGAATATCAGCGAAATTACCGGGTAATTTTGCGCGGGTTTTGCGCAGGCACAAAAAAGCCGATCCAGATGATCGGCTTAAGTGTCTGATGTTACTCAGGAATTATGGTCGGGACGGAGTGATTCGAACACTCGACCCCTAGCACCCCATGCTAGTGCGCTACCGGACTGCGCTACGCCCCGACTAGGTTTGAAACTCGTTCTTCATCTCGAAGAACGCTCAAGAATATATCGCAAGCTTTTGAAAACTGGAAGTATTTAAAAGCAGGAAATTATTTCTTGAGAACCACCAGCACATCTTCGAGCTCGGCGATCATCTGGCGGATCATTTGCTTGTATTGGGTGGTGTCGTCTTTGGCTTCATCGCCGGACAGACGCAGGCGCGCGCCGCCGATGGTGAACCCCTGATCGTAAAGGAGCGCGCGGATCTGCCGGATCATCAGCACGTCCTGGCGCTGATAATACCGGCGGTTTCCGCGGCGTTTGACGGGGTTGAGCTGAGGAAACTCCTGCTCCCAGTAGCGCAGCACGTGCGGTTTTACCGCACACAGCTCGCTGACTTCACCAATGGTGAAGTAGCGTTTGCCCGGGATGACGGGTAGTTCGTCGTTATGACTTGGTTCCAGCATAAGCCTCAACTCGGGCCTTCAACTTCTGCCCTGGACGAAAGGTGACCACACGGCGAGCCGTGATCGGGATTTCTTCCCCCGTTTTCGGGTTGCGGCCAGGCCGCTGGCGTTTGTCCCGAAGGTCGAAATTGCCGAAACCCGACAGTTTGACCTGCTCGTTGTCTTCAAGAGCGTGCCTGATTTCCTCGAAAAACAGTTCAACCAATTCCTTGGCTTCCCGCTTGTTCAGGCCCAGCTCTTCATACAGACGTTCCGCCATCTCTGCTTTCGTCAAAGCCCCCATACGTCACTTCCTTAACGTGGCGTTCAACCTTTGTTCGAGCGAGGTGAGGATATTTTGCGTCGTCGAATTCACCTCATCGTCATTAAGAGTGCGCGATGGATGCTGCCAGGTCAAGCCGACTGCGAGGCTTTTTCTATCAGGATCAATGCCTTTACCCTGATACACGTCAAATAGCCTGAGGTCTGTCAGCCATTCGCCTGCATTTTCACGGATTACGTCCAGTACAGCCGAGGCTGCAACGTCTTTGTGCGCAATCAGTGCCAGGTCACGACGCACTTCAGGAAAGCGCGACAACTCGTGGAATTTCGGCATTTTCCCCAGAGCGACTTCGGCCAGAACCAGCTCGAAGACGAAGACCGGACGGTCGAGACCCAGGGATTTCGAAAGCTCAGGGTGAATCGCGCCGATAAAACCGACTTCACGCCCTTCCCGCTCGATGCGCGCGGTCTGACCCGGATGCAGCGCAGGGTGTTTGCCCGGTACGAAAGTGAACTGATCCAGCGCACCGGCAAAACCCAGCACCGCTTCTACGTCAGCCTTGACGTCGAAGAAATCCACGGTCTCGCGACCTTGCGCCCAGCCTTCCGGCAGACGGCTGCCGCACACCACACCGGCGATCATCGGCTCTTGCTTCAGACCTTCCAGCTGACCGACAAAGCGCAGACCGCTCTCGAACAGGCGGACACGATCCTGCTGACGGTTGAGGTTGTGTTGCAACGCCTTGACCAGCCCTGGCCACAGCGACGAACGCATGGCAGCCATGTCATTGGAGATCGGGTTCGCCAACAGCAGCGGCTCGACGCCCGGGTTGAACAGCTCGAATTGCTTCGGATCGATGAAGCTATAAGTGATTGCTTCCTGATAGCCACGAGCTACCAGCAGACGACGCAGCTCTGGCAGATCACTACGCGCTTCAGCCTTGGCTTGTGGCGCCAGACGAGCTTGCGGGTAACGAACCGGCAGGCGGTTATAACCGTACAGACGCGCCAGCTCTTCGATCAGATCGACTTCCAGGCTGATATCGAAGCGATGGCTTGGCACTTCCACGCGCCATTGCCCAGCTCCGTCGGCGCAAACCTTCAAACCCAAAGCATTGAGCAGGCGCTCGACTTCGGCGGAATCCATTTCCATGCCCAGCATCTGGGTGATGCGCTGAGTACGCAGAGTAATGGGCGCGATCGACGGCAGATGCTGCTCGCTGACGGTTTCGATGATCGGGCCAGCTTCGCCACCAGTGATTTCCAGCAGCAAACCAGTGGCACGCTCCATGGCTTCACGGGCCAGTTGCCAGTCCACCCCGCGCTCGTAGCGGTGCGAAGCGTCAGTGTGCAGACCGTAGGACCGAGCCTTGCCCGCCACAGCGATCTGATCGAAGAACGCACTTTCAAGGAATACGTCACGAGTGGTCGCGGACACACCACTGTGCTCGCCACCCATCACGCCGGCAATGGCCAGAGCGCGAGTGTGGTCGGCGATCACCAGCGTATCGCTACGCAGGCTGACTTCCTGACCGTCGAGCAGCACGAGCTTCTCGCCCTCTTCCGCCATGCGTACCCGGATGCCGCCATTGATTTCGGCGAGATCGAACGCGTGCAGCGGCTGACCCAGCTCGAGCATCACGTAGTTGGTGATGTCGACGGCAGCGTCGATGCTGCGGACTTCCGCGCGACGCAGGCGTTCAACCATCCACAACGGCGTAGGCTTGGAAAGGTCAACGTTACGGATGACCCGGCCCAGATAACGTGGGCAGGCAGCAGGTGCGAGGACCTCTACCGAACGCACTTCGTCGTGCACCGCCGGAACGGTCATCACCACCGGGCGAGTGACCGGAGCGTCGTACAGCGCTCCGACTTCACGGGCCAGACCGGCCAGGGACAGGCAGTCGCCACGGTTCGGAGTCAGGTCGACTTCGATGCTGGCGTCTTCCAGGTCCAGATAAACACGGAAATCTTCGCCCACCGGCGCATCGGCCGGCAGTTCCATCAGACCATCATTGCCTTCACCGACCTGCAGCTCGGATTGCGAGCACAGCATGCCGTTGGACTCGACGCCGCGCAGCTTGGCCTTCTTGATCTTGAAGTCGCCCGGCAGCTCGGCACCGATCATCGCGAACGGAATCTTCAGGCCCGGACGCACGTTTGGCGCACCGCACACGACCTGGAAAGTTTCCGCACCATTGCTGACCTGGCAAACGCGCAGTTTGTCGGCATCGGGATGCTGCTCGGTGCTGAGCACCTCGCCCACCACCACGCCACTGAAAACACCGGCGGCCGGCGTAACGCTATCGACCTCAAGACCGGCCATCGACAGACGTGCAACCAGCGCGTCGCGATCTACCTGCGGGCTGACCCAGCCACGCAGCCATTGTTCACTGAATTTCATCCTGCTCTCCTAAGAATTCGTTACGACTAGCGAAATTGCGCGAGGAACCGCAAGTCGTTGTCGAAGAACAGACGCAAGTCGTTCACGCCGTAACGCAGCATGGCCAGTCGCTCGACGCCCATGCCGAAGGCAAAGCCCGAGAATTCTTCCGGGTCGATCCCGGACATGCGCAGCACGTTCGGGTGAACCATGCCGCAGCCCATTACTTCCAGCCAGCCGGTCTGCTTGCAGACGCGGCAGCCTTTACCGCTGCACATCACGCATTCCATGTCGACTTCGGCGGAAGGCTCGGTGAACGGAAAGTACGAGGGACGGAAACGCACGGCCAGTTCTTTTTCGAAGAACACCCGCAGGAACTCTTCGATGGTGCCTTTCAGGTCGGCGAAGTTGATGTCGCGATCAACCAGCAGGCCTTCGACCTGATGGAACATCGGCGAGTGGGTGATATCGGAGTCGCTGCGATACACACGGCCTGGGCAGACGATGCGGATCGGCGGCTTTTTCGATTCCATGGTGCGGACCTGTACCGGCGAGGTATGGGTGCGCAGCAACATGTTCGCATTGAAATAGAAGGTGTCGTGCATCGACCGGGCCGGGTGATGACCTGGGATGTTGAGCGCCTCGAAGTTGTGATAGTCGTCTTCGACCTCAGGGCCTTCGGCAATGCCGTAGCCGATATGGGTGAAGAACTGTTCGATACGTTCCAGAGTCCGGGTTACCGGATGCAGACCACCGGAGGTCTGACCGCGGCCCGGCAGGGTCACGTCAATGGATTCGGCAGACAGCTTGGCAGCCAGTTCGGCTTCCTCAAACAGAGCCATGCGCGCATTGAGAACGCCTGTGACACGTTCCTTGGCAACGTTGATCAGCGCGCCGACCTGCGGACGCTCTTCTGCCGGCAAATTCCCCAGGGTCTTCATCACCTGAGTCAATTCACCCTTTTTGCCAAGGTATTGAACCCGGATTTGCTCCAGGGCATTGATATCTTCAGCGCTTTGCACAGCCTCTAGTGCTTGAGAGACCAGCGCATCCAGGTTTTCCATGTACAGACTCCAGATACAAAATAGGGGAAGAGCTTGAAGGCTCTTCCCCTATTTATGACGTTTAACACCTGACCCCACAGAGGTGAGGCCGGGTGACTGTCGGGGGTACTTAAGCCAAGGTGGCTTTAGCTTTCTCGACAATCGCAGCAAACGCCGCTTTTTCGTTCACTGCCAGATCAGCCAGAACCTTACGGTCGATCTCGATGGACGCTTTTTTCAGGCCAGCGATGAAACGGCTGTAGGACAAACCGTTAACACGAGCACCAGCGTTGATACGAGCGATCCACAGAGCGCGGAACTGACGTTTTTTCTGACGACGGTCACGGTAGGCGTATTGGCCTGCCTTGATTACCGCTTGCTTGGCAACACGGAATACGCGGGAGCGCGCGCCGTAGTAGCCTTTAGCAAGTTTCAGAATTTTTTTGTGACGTTTACGGGCAATGACGCCACGCTTTACACGAGCCATGAGTTACTTCCTCTATTCTTGATCCAAAAATTAACGAAGGCGCAGCATGCGCTCGACTTTTGCCACGTCAGACGGATGCAGCAAGCTGCTACCGCGCAGTTGACGCTTACGCTTGGTCGACATTTTGGTCAGGATGTGGCTCTTGAAAGCGTGCTTGTGCTTGATACCGTTAGCAGTTTTCAGAAACCGCTTAGCAGCACCACTTTTGGTTTTCATCTTTGGCATGTTCGGATACTCCGCATTCAGTTGATAAACATAATCAGAAGGCCTGCCGTGCCCTGTTGATTACTTCTTCTTTTTCGGGGCGATGACCATGATCAGCTGGCGTCCTTCCATCTTAGGATGCTGTTCGACCGAACCGTACTCGAGCAGGTCTTGTTCAACCCGCTTGAGAAGTTCCATCCCCAGCTCCTGGTGGGCCATCTCACGGCCGCGGAATCGCAAGGATACCTTGGCCCTGTCCCCGTCACTCAGGAAACGTACCAGGTTGCGCAGTTTTACCTGGTAATCCCCTTCCTCCGTCCCTGGACGAAACTTGATTTCTTTTACCTGAATCTGCTTCTGGTTTTTCTTCGCCGCAGCAATCTGCTTCTTCTTTTCGAAGATCGATTTGCCGTAGTCCATCACACGGCAAACCGGTGGGACTGCGTCGGCAGAGATTTCTACCAGATCAAGCTTTGCTTCTTCAGCAATACGAAGCGCTTCATCAATCGAGACGATGCCAATCTGCTCGCCATCAGCGCCAATTAACCGAACCTCGCGTGCCGAGATATTCTCGTTGATCGGGGCTTTCGGTGCAGTTCGTTTATCTTGTCTCATTTCACGCTTAATAATAATTACTCCGAATCTGGGCGACCACGCCGGGAAACCGCTTGCGCGAGAAACTCAGCGAACTGGGCGACGGGCATCGAGCCCAGGTCAGCACCTTCACGAGTACGCACAGCGACAGTCTGCATCTCGACTTCCTTATCCCCAATAACCAAGAGATATGGAACCTTGAGCAAAGTATGCTCGCGGATTTTAAAGCCGATCTTTTCATTTCTCAAGTCGGACTTGGCACGAAACCCGCTTTCGTTGAGAGTTTTTTCGACCTGAGCGACGAAATCTGCCTGTTTATCAGTGATATTCATGATCACCGCCTGGGTTGGCGCGAGCCACGCAGGGAATGCACCTTCATAGTGCTCGATCAGAATCCCGACGAAACGCTCGAACGAACCGAGGATCGCACGGTGCAACATCACTGGATGCTTGCGGCTGTTGTCTTCGGAGACGTATTCGGCTCCCAGGCGCACAGGCAGGTTGAAATCGAGCTGCAAGGTACCACACTGCCACACACGACCGAGGCAATCTTTCAGCGAGAATTCGATTTTCGGACCATAAAACGCCCCCTCACCCGGTTGCAGATCGTATGGCAGGCCTGCGCTATCAAGCGCTGCAGCCAGGGCCGCCTCGGCGCGATCCCACAGCTCGTCGGAACCGACGCGTTTTTCCGGGCGAGTAGACAGCTTCATCTCGACATCGGTAAAGCCGAAGTCGCGATAAACATCCATGGTCAGTTTGATAAACGCAGCGGATTCAGCCTGCATCTGCTCTTCGGTGCAGAAGATGTGGGCATCATCCTGGGTGAATGCACGGACACGCATGATGCCATGCAGGGCACCCGATGGCTCGTTACGGTGGCAGGCACCGAACTCGGCCAGTCGCATCGGCAGCTCGCGGTAGCTCTTCAGGCCTTGGTTGAACACCTGCACATGGCATGGGCAGTTCATCGGCTTGATCGCGTAGTCGCGGCTTTCCGACTCAGTGGTGAACATGTTGTCGGCGTAGTTGGCCCAGTGCCCGGACTTTTCCCACAGGCTGCGGTCGACGACTTGCGGCGTCTTGATCTCGAGATAGCCGTTGTCGCGCTGCACTTTGCGCATGTACTGCTCAAGCACCTGGTACAGCGTCCAGCCATTCGGGTGCCAGAACACCATGCCCGGCGCTTCTTCCTGGGTGTGGAACAGGCCCAGGCGCTTGCCGATCTTGCGGTGATCGCGCTTTTCAGCTTCTTCGATACGCTGGATGTAAGCTGCCAGCTGCTTCTTGTCTGCCCAAGCGGTGCCATAAACGCGCTGCAATTGCTCGTTCTTGGCATCACCGCGCCAATAGGCGCCGGACAGCTTGGTCAATTTGAAGGACTTCAGGAAGCGGGTGTTCGGCACGTGCGGACCGCGGCACATGTCGACGTATTCTTCGTGATAGTACAAGCCCATCGCCTGCTCGTTCGGCATGTCTTCGACCAGACGCAGCTTGTAGTCTTCGCCACGGGCCTTGAACACTTCGATCACTTCGGCACGCGGAGTGACTTTCTTGATGACGTCATATTCTGTATCGATCAGCTGTTGCATGCGCTGTTCGATGGCCGCCATGTCGTCCGGAGTAAAAGGACGCTCGAAGGCGATATCGTAATAGAAGCCTTCGTCGATAACCGGCCCGATGACCATTTTTGCAGTCGGGTACAGTTGCTTGACCGCGTGGCCGACCAGGTGGGCACAAGAGTGGCGAATGATCTCCAGCCCCTCTTCATCCTTTGGCGTGATGATTTGCAGCGTCGCGTCGCTGTCGATGATGTCGCAGGCGTCGACCAGCTTGCCGTTGACCTTGCCGGCCACGGTGGCTTTGGCCAGACCTGCGCCAATGGATGCGGCGACCTCGGCTACGGAAACCGGGTGATCGAATGAACGTTGACTGCCGTCGGGAAGAGTAATAGTTGGCATGGCGCCTCCTCTCCTAGTGGTGACCCCTACCAAAGGTCACGTGGGTTGGGATGAGCCAGTACAAGATCCGATCCAGGCCATTCAATGACGAACGCCTGCCTTACAGCGGCAGGAGCCTTGCGGCCAACCGGAAAACCGAACCAGAGTGACTGGGATTCAAATCAGAAATTCGTACATTGCCGCCACCGGGACTGAAGGTCATCCGGAGCCTGCGAACGCCCGAGCGAGGCATGCTAGCACAGATGAACGGTCACCGATGCACTCTGGTTTTTACCGGGAGGCAAATCGTCTGTTTTATGCGAGAGTGCTGAACTTGATCGGCCTTCAGGCCCTCAGATAACAAGACATTGACCCACAAGGAGCATCCCCGCATGCGTCTTAACACCCTGCTTGCCGCAGTCGCCCCTCTCGTTTTGCTGCTGCCGTTGAGCGCCCACGCCGACTGGCCCAAGGGCGAGCGTGAGAAATACATGGCTCAGTGCACCCAGGCCGCGACTCCGCAAATCGGTGCTGCTGCCGCGAAATCCCACTGTGCATGCGGCGCCGATGCCATCAAGTCCTACCCTGCCAGCGATATTCAGGCGCTGATGGACAATAAGGCCAGTCAGGAATTGCAGCAGAAAGCCCTGGGACAAATTGCCAAATGCAAGGCCAACGTCCCGGCAAAAAAATGATGAAACAGGCCTTTTCAATGCCTCCGGCACCGCTGAAAAGCATCTGATTCAGGCTTTTTCGTACGATTTATGCAGGTTTTACAGGTTTTTTTATTGTCTTTATTTTTCGCTCGAGGCCTTTTAAACCGGGGCCTCCAGCCGAAACAGGCAGACAAGAAAACAAGACCGATTGGCAAACAGCACGTCCGGGGGGCTACCAAAGCGAACATTTCGACTATGATACCCCGGTGTGCCCAGTTGGCCTGAGCAGCACAGTACTACTGAAAATATATGTTTCTTGGAGATACACCATGTCTAATCGCCAAACCGGCACCGTTAAATGGTTCAACGATGAAAAAGGCTTCGGCTTCATCACTCCTCAAGGTGGCGGTGACGACCTGTTCGTACACTTCAAAGCTATCGAAGCTGACGGTTTCAAAAGCCTGAAAGAAGGCCAAACCGTTTCCTTCGTGGCTGAGAAAGGCCAAAAGGGTATGCAAGCTGCACAAGTTCGCCCAGAGTAATTTCCCGGCGCACTAAAAAAACCCCGTCCATGTGACGGGGTTTTTTATGGGTGAAACAAAAGCCCGAAAGGCTCAGCCACAATTGACGCGTGTGACCACCAGGTTCTGATCGGTATTCAGGTTGAGGCGATCGGATCGGTACTCCAGAGTAATCATGTCATTGGGCTTGAGGAACCGGGCGTTCTGCGCACCGGCCTTTTTGCGTGCCTGCTCCAACAGCTCCGGCGAAGCTTTCTTGCCGAGAGCGAACTCCGCAGCAGATGCCTCACAACGACCATGGCCAGCCTCAGTCGCCACGGGATCCTTCTGCGACTCGCTGGAGGTTGTAGAGCAACCAGCCAAAAGAGCAACGACCATCAGTGCACCCAGTGACGCGAACTTGCAAGGCATTGAAGCCTCCTTATTTCAATTTTGAGCAGAGATCGTGCGACCGCCAATACAGCGTTTGGTTTCACGGTGAGTGCTATCACCCTGCCCTACGATCGGAAAAACGCCGAGTGTGCCTGAGCATCACCTGAAGCATCACCCCGTAAAACGTCACTGAATATTAATGACGTTCAATAGACATCAATGTAGTCATAGGGCGGGTTCGGCCAGTTGTCCTTGAGCGCATTGAAAATCTGCATGACCCAGACTTCGTCGCTGGCCGCGACATTTCCCACGTATCCCGAGCCTATTGCCCAGGTCTCCAGACGAAACAGCAGGCCATCGATGTCCTGGCCGCCAGTGACGCCCGAAGAGATATAAGCGATGCCGCCCTTGGTCACGCGCAGCTGGGTGTGCTCGTCATCACTGGCCGACGCCAGCATGCGACGCACAGCATCAAGGGTCAGGCCGTCGGGGCTGTTCAAATCGATCTGCACAGCGCAATCCTTGTTTTTTGCGGAAATGACCAAGTGTCGCATAGCCCTGCGCTCATGCCTAAGTCGCAGTGCCAAACACTCGGCAAAGTGGTTAACTCAAAACTCCGATCCCGTGACCGAGCCCCGCCATGACCACCGTAAGCATCACCGCCGACATAAAGGCCACCTGGCCACAAGGGCATAGCTCTTACAGTCCGGGCAGCCCGGAGGAATTGGCATTGATCAGCATCGACTTGCTGGTGAAGACGTTGGGAACACAGGGCGCGCAATCCTTCATTGCCCAGCTGTTCGAGAAGTATCCCGATGCCTTCAAAGGGACATCGGGTACCGAGAGGGAGTAAAAGCCCGCAAACTGGCACCTGCAGGCGCATGGCTTATTTCAGACGCTTCAGACGCTCGGTCAGCAGATCGAAGAAGCCCTGGGCGTCGCCGTTCTCCACCCAGAAGGCGTTCTTGGGCGCCTTCAGACCGTCATACCAGTCGACAACGGTCTGGCCGAACGTCGGGCCTTCACGGCTGTCGACCACCACATTCACCGAACGACCAGTGAACAGCTCAGGCTTGAGCAGATAAGCCACGACGGTAGCGTCATGCACCGGACCACCCGGAATGCCGTAGTGCTCCATATCCCCTTTGATGTACTCGTTGAGGATGTCGCCGACAATCTTGCTCGCATTGTTGTTCAGTGCCGCAATCTGCTTGAGGCGTGCATCGCTGGTCAGGATCTTGTGGGTCACGTCCAGCGGCAGGTAAGTCAGTTTCACACCGCTCTTGAGCACCACCTCAGCCGCTTGCGGGTCGGCGTACAGGTTGAACTCGGCCACTGGCGTGATGTTGCCGCCATTGAAGTGAGCGCCGCCCATGATCACCACTTCCTTGATCCCCTGAACAATCTCCGGCTCCTGAATCAGTGCCAGGGCCAGGTTGGTCTGCGGACCGAGCATCGCGATGGTGATGCTGTGCGGCTTGGCTTTTTTCAGAGTGTCGATCAGGTAATTGACCGCATTACCTTCAGCCAGGCCTTTCTTCGGCTCATGTACCGTGACACCCGAAAGGCCTTCCTTGCCATGGATGTTTTCGGCGTAGATCGGCGTACGCATCATAGGTTTAGGCGCACCGGCGTATACCGGAATCTCTTCCCGCCCTGCCCACTCACGGGCCAACCGGGCATTGCGCGAAGTCTTGTCCAGACGGACGTTGCCAGCCACGGTGGTCAACGCGCGAATGTTCAGCTCCTCCGGGGAGGCCAGGGCAAACAACAGGGCGACCACGTCGTCGGCGCCCGGATCGGTATCGATGATCAGGTCGATCTTTTCCGCCGCGTGGGCGCCGGTCGCTGTTATCACAGACAAAAGCAGCAGACTCCGAATCAATTGATGAATTTTTTGAGCATAGCGTTGCATGGCGCATTCCTTGTGCAGATGAAATCAAAAGGGGCGAACCCCGTCAGAATGTAACTCCGGACACCAGCACGATGTTGCAGTACGGCTGACATTCTCCCGTACGAACAATCGCTCGTGCCTGTCGGCTGAGTACCTTGAATTGCTCGTGACTGAGCAGATCGCGCCGCCCGAGCGAGCCTTCGTCATTCAGCTCTTCCAGCGTGGACAGCGCGGTCGGTTGCTTGTCGAAAATCTCCTTGGCCAGCGCATGGCTTTCCACCTGCATCTCGCTGAGCACGACTTTCAGGGTGCTGACGAAATCCGGGACGCCGTGCGTCAACGCCAGATCGATCAGTTCAACACCCGGCGGCACCGGCAGGCCGGCATCACCGATCACGACCATGTCGCCGTGACCGAGGGAGGCAACCAGCCTCGACAGGGCGACATTGAGCAAAGGAGTCTTTTTCATGCGGATTTGAATGCCTGTACGTCGGAGGTAGTGGGAATGGACGGCTGGGCACCTGCCCGGGTAACCGACAGGGCCGCCGCGACTTGCCCGAAACGAATGGCCTCGTCCTCGGTTTTGCCGGCCGCCAGTGCAGCCGCAAATCCGCCGACAAAGGTATCCCCGGCGGCGGTGGTATCGACTGCCTCCACTTTGGGTGCCGGAAAATGCTGGTAACCCTTGCCATCGGCGAACAGTGAACCTTGAGCGCCCAGTGTGATGATGACCTTGCCAGCGCCCAGTGAAATCAGGTGTGCAGCGGCTTTCTCGGCGGTCTCCAGCGAATCCACCGGCAAACCGCTGAGGGCGGCGGCCTCGCTCTCGTTGGGAATCACGTAATCGATGGCGGCAAACCAGTCCGTCGGCAACGGACGACTGGCCGGCGCCGGGTTGAGGATGACCGTCTTGCCCAGTTCACGTCCGCGTTTCAGCGCATGGCCCACAGTCGCATCGGGAATTTCCAGCTGGCAGATGATCACGTCGGCCGCCTGCAGCACTGCGTCGAACCGGTCGATGACCGCCGGGGTCATCGAACCATTGGCGCCGGCCACGATGACAATCGCGTTCTGGCTATTGTCATCGACCACGATCAGCGCCACACCACTGGAACCCTCCACCACGCTGACTGCCTGACAATCAATCTGCTCGGCCAGCAACGCGTCGCGCAATTGCAGGCCATAGTCATCATTGCCGACACAACCAACCATCGACACTTGCGCACCCAATCGAGCAGCGGCCACCGCCTGATTGGCGCCCTTGCCACCGGACACGGTCGCGAAGGAATGGCCGATCAGCGTCTCACCGCCCCGGGGCAAACGCGGCGCCCGGGTGACCAGGTCCATGTTCAGGCTGCCTATTACCACTACATTTGCGGACATACATCACTACTCTTCAATTCGTTTCAGCGGTATTCGGTGAACACGCCGGACAGCGGTGCAGTCGATTCACGCAGGACAATACTCGGGGTCACGATCCGCTGATCCGTCGCCAGACCCGGAGCGGCAATTCTTCGCAACAACACTTCCGCCGCCATTTCTCCCAACTGAAGGATCGACTGGCCCACGGTCGTCAGCGCGGGATATACGTAGCGACTCATCTGGATATCGTCGAAGCCGATCACTGAAAGCTCGGCGGGCACGCGCACGTTGCGTTCCGCCGCAGCCCGCAACACACCGATGCCGATCATGTCGTTACCAGCGAAAATCGCGCTCGGCGGGTTGCGTTCAAGCAGGACCGAAGCCGCGTTGTAACCGCCGGTGCTGGTGTAGTCGCTTTCCAGCACGCGCGACGGGGACACTTCAATCCCGGCCTCTTTCAGCGCTCGAGAAAAACCGGCCTGACGCATTTGCGCAACACTGGTACTGGCAGGACCACCGATCGTGGCGATGTCGCGATGCCCGAGTTCAAGCAGATGCCGTGTCGCGAGGTACGCGCCATATTCGTGGTCGATGCGCACCAGGTCGGCGTCTACGCCTTCGAGTCCACGGTCGACGATCACCATCGGCGTCTTCACGCCCGCCAGCCCTTGCGCCAGGCCGCTGTCACCACCGGCAGAGGCGACGATCAGGCCGTCGATGCGTTTTTCCAGCAGGACCCGCAGATAGCTGCGCTGTTTGTCCGGGTTGTCGTCGGAGTTGCAGAGGATCACGCAGTAACCGTTACGCTCGCAGTAATCCTCGATCCCGCGCGCCAGTTCGGCGAAGTACGGGTTGAGACTGTTGGGCACCAACAAACCGATGGTTGCAGTGGTTTTCGCTTTCAGCGAACGGGCCACGGCGCTCGGCACATAGTCGAGACTCTTGATCGCCGCCTCGACCTTGAGCCGCACTTCTTCGCTCACCGGTCGGGTCTTGTTTACTACGTGGGACACGGTCGTGTAGGAAATTCCTGCAAGTGCCGCCACATCCTTGATCGTTGCCATTTATCAGCCCCGTCGGCTTGCACGTTGACTGCGGTAGGTGTCGAGCACCACGGCGATCACGATCACCGCACCGGTGATGATGCGCTTGGTCGGCTCGGTCGCGCCAATCTGCGCCAGACCGGCCGCCAGCACGGAGATGATCAACACGCCGAAAAAGGTACTGATCACCGAACCACGCCCGCCCATCAGGCTGGTACCGCCGATCACCACAGCGGCGATCACTTGTAGCTCAAGGCCGGAACCGGCGTTCGGGTCGGCCGCTTCCAGCCGGGAAATCTGGAACAGTGCCGCAATGCCGGCGAGCAGCCCCATCAGGCTGAACACCAGGATCTTGTAGGGTTTTGGATTGATTCCTGCCAGCCGCACCGCTTCTTCGTTGGTGCCAATGCCGATCAGGTAGCGACCGAACACGGTACGGGTCAGAACGGCCTGGGCAATAAAGATGACCAGCAAGGCAATGATGAACGATGGCGAAATGCCGAAGGCAATCGGGTTCGAAAGCCAGGCGAAGGAATCACCGATATAGGCGGTGCGCGAACCGGTCATCTGATAGGCCAGGCCACGGGCCATTTCCAGGACACCCAATGACACGATGAATGACGGAATTCGCCACGCCACGGTAATCGAGCCGGTAACTGTGCCGGCCAACGCCGCGACGGCCATACCCAGTAAGGCAGCCGGCATTACGCTCCAGCCCCAGCCAAGAATCGCCACGCTGACAGTGGATGCCGCGAGTGCCAATACCGAGCCTACCGACAGGTCGATCCCGCCGATGATCAGGACGAACGTCATGCCCACCGCCAGAACCATCAGATCGGGAATCTGGTTGGCCAGAGTGCTGAAGGTGTTGTACGACAGGAAATGGCTGCTCATGACCGAGAACAGCGCAATCATTGCCAGCAAGGCGCCGGCCAGGCCCAGATAAGTGCCGAGGCCGTAGAAATTGCCACTGGATTTGCCGGCGGAAGATGCAGTTTTCATGGGAGATCCCTAGGCGCTGCTTCGTTGAGCAACGCATCACGTTTCTGGTAGCCGGCGAACGCGGCAGCAAGCAAGTCGTCCTGGGTCCAGCTGTCGCGCTCGAAAGTGTCGATCAGGCGCCCTGCCGACAGCACGCCAATGCGATCACAGATCAGCATCAGCTCGCGCAGGTCGCTGGACACCACAACCAGCGCCTTGCCCTGACGGGTCAGTTCACCAAGCAGGTTATAAATGTCGAATTTGGCGCCGACATCGATACCGCGAGTGGGCTCGTCGAACAGCAGCACCGAACAGTCGCGCTCCAGCCAGCGGCCGATCACGACTTTTTGCTGGTTGCCACCGGACAACTCGGACACCAACTGGGTCGGACTGGAACTGCGGATGCGCATGGCGTCGATCTGCCGCTGCGCGAGCTTCGTTTCATCGCCGTTGTTGACGAACCCGCCGCTGGAAATTTCCGGCATGTTACCCAAGGCAATGTTGGCGCTGATCGACTGACTCAGGAGCAGGCCTTCGCCCTTGCGATCTTCGGTGATCAAGGCGATGCCGTTGCGCACAGCATCGACGGGCGAACGAATGCTCACCGTTTTGGCCGGCGAACCGAGCGCCACCGTGCCGCTGTCCGCGACGTCGGCGCCGAAGATCAGCCGCAAAAGCTCGGTGCGCCCTGCCCCGATCAGCCCCGAAATGCCAAAAATCTCACCGGCGCGCACTTCAAAGGACACGTCGCGAACCTTGTCGGAGCGGGTCAGGCCTTTGACCGTCAAGGCCGGCGCGCCGATATGGCGAGTCCCCAGATCGATATGCTCGCCCAGCTCGCGGCCAACCATCAGGGTGACCAGTTGCTCGCTGTTGTAATTAGCCATCGGCTCGACGCAAACCAGGTTGCCGTCGCGCAACACGGCAATGCGCTGTGCGACCCGGGCCAGTTCTTCGAGACGGTGAGAGATGTAGATGATCGAGACGCCGCGCGCCTGCAACCGGGTGATTTGCTCGAACAACATCTCGACTTCGCGGGCGGTCAGCATCGCGGTCGGCTCGTCGAGAATCAGCACATGACAATCGCCGATCAGGTTACGGGCGATCTCGACCATTTGCTGGTGACCGATGCCCAGCTCGCCGACCAGTGTGTCCGGATCGATGGCATCGAGGCCGACTTGAGCCATGGCTTCGATGGCGGCCTTGCGCAGTTGCTTGCGGCTGATCCAGCCACCGTTGCTCGGCAGATTGTCGAGGAACAGGTTCTCCGCCACCGAAAGCGTCGGCAGCAGATTGAGCTCTTGCATGACCATGCGCACACCCTGCTCTTCAGCTTGCGTGCGACTGCCGGGGCGATATTCCTTGCCCTGGAACTGCATCTGACCGGTGGTGGGTGTGACCAGCCCGCCGATGATCTTCGACAAGGTGCTTTTGCCGGCACCGTTCTCACCGGTCAGCGCCAGTACTTCACCGCGCATCAACGTCAGGTCGATGCCGGTCAGAACCGGTTGCGCGTAGGTCTTGCCGATACCGCTGACCGAGAGGACAGCGTTCGGAGCGGAAACTGACATAAAAATCTCCATGCGCTCGCCCGGACGGACGAGCGCCGTTGTGTCGCCAAAGGACTTATTTGGTGACCAGCTCGACCGGCGTTTCGATCACGCCATTTGCACCACTGTCGACTTTCTCGCCCTTGATGATTTTCAGCGCGGTCTCTATGCCAAACACCGCTTGTTTCGCGGCGTACTGGTCGGCAGTCGCCAGAACGCGGCCGTCCTTCAGCATTGGCTTGATGGCATTGATGTTGTCATAACCGACAACCTGCACCTGACCGGCCTTACCGGCAGCGCGCACGGCGGAAACAGCACCCACGGCCATGCTGTCGTTACCGGCCAGCAGCGCCTTGACGTCCGGGTATTCGCTGAGAATCGAAGCGGCCACCTTGTTGCCTTTGTCGATTTCCCAATCGCCGGACTGCAGGGAAACAACCTTGATCTGCGCAGCTTCCATCGCATCCTTGAAGCCAGCAGTACGCTGCTGGGCGTTGGTCGTCGTGGAGACACCTTCAATGATGCCGACTTCGTCACCGGCCTTCAGTTGCTTGGCCAGGTATTCGCCCACCAGACGCGCGCCCTTGCGGTTGTCCGGACCTACGAACGGAACGCTGATGTTTTTGCTTTTGATCACGGCCGGATCGAGCTGGTTGTCGATGTTGATCACGGTGATACCGGCATCGACCGCCTTTTTGATCACCGGCACCATTGCCTTCGAATCAGACGGTGCGATGACCAGAGCGTTGACCTTCGCCAGAATCATCTGCTCGACGATGCGCGTCTGCCCCGCCGTATCGGTTTCGTCCTTGATGCCGTTGGAGATCAAGTCGAAATCGGCGGAATGTTCTTTCTGGTAGGCTTTGGCACCGTCTTCCATGGTCAGGAAGAACTCGTTGGCCAGGGATTTCATGACCAGGGCGACTTTGGGTTTTTCAGGGGATTCGGCGAAAGCCGAAGAGACAGGCAGTGCGGCGGATGCGGCAGCCAGCATGGCGACAGCAAGAAGACGTCCAGCGAATGGCAGCTTCATGGGTTCACTCCGATCTTATGATTATTGTGAGCAACGCTTGCACTGGCGTAAGCTCGCTGCACCCCACGACGATCAATCATCGCGAAGGCCGCGCAAACGTTTGCGTAGACCGAACTATGCGAATCACGCCGACATTTGTCAACAATCAGAAATCGGTATTGCGTTGCAGGGCGAATCCATCGATCCGCCCCTGGAGTGCTCAAGCCGTGGTGTTGACCACGTTACCGGCGGAGGAGCCCTTCGACATTTCCTTGACCAGTGCTGCGGAGACCTCCAGCAGCGCACCGCTGGTTTGGGCGATCTGCCCCTGGATTGACATCACGGCTTGCGACTTGGCTTCGGGTGTTGGATAACTCGCAGCCTGCGCGGCAGCCAGTTGCTGTTGCTGCTCCTGAAGCTGCTTTTGCAATTCCTGCATGCGTTTCAACAGCGTCTTGATAGTGACGCTCAGATTGTCACCGCCTTCAGCCTCGCGCGCGCTTGCTTCCTGGGCAGGACCACCGGTTCTGACCTGATTGGTTTCAACCTTCTCGATACCCAGTGCCTGAGCAGACGCGTCGGCTTCAGCTTCACTCATTGCATTGATCGTAGCAGCCGTTTTTCCGCCGATAGTGACCGCGCCGGGATTTGGCAAACCGATAGTGAATGACATTTGAACTCCTGAAAAATTGGATCCCTATCAAGACGCATCGGCTAACGCACCGTTTTCTTTAGCTGAGATCTGAAAAGCTGCCAGCTCAGGCTGTGGACGAGATTCGTAGTCCTTTTCGGTGAGCCGAACAAGAAAACATCCCGCGTTCGGAAACCCGGATGAGTGACGGAAGCTCACAGCCAGCCTTCGAATAAATCTTGATTTAAATCATAAGGTTAAACATTTCTCTGAAGCAGATTACGACTGGTACAGATCCTGCTCCCTACCTGCACCCCTGGCATTCAGATTGGCCCGGGGCGCATCTAGATGAACCTGCATCAGCACCGTCTCACTACTAGAGAGAAAAATAATGACATCTGCTTTGAAGAGTTTCGTTCCGGGCGCTTTGGCCCTTCTCCTGCTCCTGCCCACCGCCCTCCAGGCAAAAGAAGCTGAAACCCAGGCCAAACTGGCCAACGTGGTGGTACTGGCCACCGGTGGCACCATCGCCGGCGCTGGCGCCAGTGCAGCCAATAGCGCGACCTATCAGGCTGCGAAAGTGGGCATCGAACAATTGATCGCCGGCATCCCCGAACTGAGTACGCTGGCCAATGTGCGTGGCGAACAGGTCATGCAAATCGCCTCGGAAAGCATCACCAACGAAAACCTCCTGCAACTGGGTCGTCGCGTTTCCGAGCTGGCCGACAGCAAAGACGTCGACGGCATCGTCATCACCCACGGCACCGATACACTGGAAGAGACCGCGTACTTCCTGAACCTGGTGGAAAAAACCGACAAGCCGATCATCGTCGTCGGCTCCATGCGCCCGGGCACTGCCATGTCGGCGGACGGCATGCTGAACCTGTACAACGCCGTGGCCGTCGCCAGCAGCAAAGAGGCTCGCGGCAAAGGCGTACTGGTGACCCTGAACGATGAAATCCAGTCGGGTCGCGATGTCAGCAAGATGATCAACATCAAGACCGAAGCCTTCAAAAGCGCCTGGGGCCCGCTCGGCATGGTGGTTGAAGGCAAATCATACTGGTTCCGTCTGCCAGCCAAGCGCCACACCATGGATTCGGAGTTCGATATCAAGAACATCAAGAGCCTTCCTGATGTAGAAATCGCCTATTCCTATGGCAATGTCAGCGACACCGCATACAAGGCTCTCGCCCAGTCCGGCGCCAAGGCGATCATCCATGCCGGCACCGGCAACGGTTCCGTTTCCTCCCGCGTGGTTCCGACCCTGCAAGCGCTGCGCAAGGACGGCGTGCAGATCATTCGCTCGTCACACGTCAATGCCGGCGGTTTCGTCCTGCGTAACGCCGAACAGCCTGATGACAAATACGACTGGGTGGTGGCTCACGACCTGAACCCACAGAAAGCCCGCATCCTGGCCATGGTCGCGCTGACCAAGACCAACGACAGCAAAGAGCTGCAACGGATGTTCTGGGAATATTGATTTGCCTTCGTCCGATCCTTTCCTGATCGGCCACTGGCTTCACCCTTCGTCAACCTGACGGAGGGTGAAGCTCCCGCCTCGCTCAAAGAAAAATTTCATCTGCGTGACATCAAAACCGGAAAACCATTGTCAGAGGATTTTCTTGAATTTTAAGCAGTTGCGAAAATGCCTACAGTTAAATACTGTATGCACGTACAGCTTAATAAGGATAACCTCGTGGTCACTTCCCCTGATGCTCCTGACGCTTACGAACGCATGGGCATGCGCGTTCAGAAAATCATCAACTCCCCCACCGCACAAAAAGCCAAAGCCGCACTGATCTTCCGCCTTCCGGACGAACCGGTGGATGAGTGGGAGCGCTTGCTGGAAGAGATCGACGAAAACGACAACGTCACCCTCGCCTACCGCGACGATGGCGGCGTGCAGATTTTCTGGGTTGTGCCGAAGGAAGATTGATTCAATGATTCTGCGTTTTGCTGCTGTGCTGTTGCTGTTCATTTCCGTGGGTGCGCAAGCTGGCGCGCCGCGTACTTTCACCGAGGCCAAGAAGGTCGCCTGGAAGCTCTACGCCCCACAATCCACCGAGTTCTATTGCGGGTGCAAATACACCGGCAACAAAGTCGATCTGGCCGCCTGCGGTTATGTCCCGCGCAAGAACGCCAAGCGAGCGGCCCGCATCGAATGGGAGCACATTGTTCCGGCCTGGCAGTTCGGCCATCAGCGCCAATGCTGGCAGGAAGGCGGTCGCAAGAATTGCACCCGCTACGACCCGAGTTATCAGAAAGCCGAAGCCGACCTGCACAACCTGGTGCCGAGCATCGGCGAGGTGAATGGTGACCGCAGTAATTTCAGCTACGGTTGGCTGCCGGTCGAAAAAGGTCAGTACGGCTCATGCCTGACACAGGTTGACTTCAAGGCAAAGAAGGTCATGCCCCGCCCTTCGATTCGCGGCATGATCGCCCGCACCTACTTTTACATGAGCAAACAATATGGCTTGCGCTTGTCGAAGCAGGATCGGCAATTGTACGAAGCCTGGGACAAGACTTACCCGGTGCAAGACTGGGAACGCCAGCGAAACCAGAGCGTGGCGTGTGTGATGGGACGCGGCAACGATTTCGTCGGCCCGGTGAACCTAAAAGCCTGCGGATGATTGCTTGATCAAAAGAAAAGGCCTTGAGCGATAAACTCAAGGCCTTTTTTTTGCTCAACCGCCGGACTTGTTGTAACGCCAGTAACCCATCAGATTGAGTGATTCGCGAGGGATGCCGCGCTCCTTTATCAGGTATTTGCGCAGGCTCATGACCGCGGCGGATTCTCCTGCGACCCAGCCATAGAATCCCTCGCTGGCCGTATCGGCGATCTCCCACAGAATCTCTTCTTCGATGTCGACATCCGCCAGTTCGACCGCTTGCCCAGCCGTCGATGCGTCAACAGGCAACGTCGCCTGCCGCACAGCCTCCACCATCAACGTACCCGCAGCCGCGTGATCGCGAATCAGCCATTGCACCGAAAGCCCGGGCCAGTCAGGAACGGCCAACATGTCTTCACGACTTTCGACTTCAAAAAACGCCTGAGTCTGCGGCGGTTCAGCCAGCGTCGCCAGCTCTTCCAGAATTCCCATGGCGGCCGGCAATGCTGTCGCGTCGGCGACCAGGAGAAGTTGCTTGAGCGTTTGCGGAGGCTTCCATTCAAATCCCCCCGCCTCTTTTGCCGAAAATTGGCTGTCGGGGGCCAGAATCTGCATCGACTCGCCGGGCTGTGCTCGCAACGCCCATCGGGAGGCCGGGCCGGTCTCGCCGTGCAGGACGAAATCGATATCGACCTCACCTGACTCAGTGCGCAAATGACGGATGGTGTAGGTGCGCATCACCGGGCGACGATCAACCAGCATCGAGCGAAACCGGGCATACCACCCCTCCCCCTGAGAAAGCCTGGCGGGCGAACCGTCTGCTGCGGGAAAAAACAGTTTCACTCGCTGATCCGGTGCCCAGGTTGCCATCTCGGTGACAGCAGGGCTTGCGAGCGTGACTCGCATGAGATGCGGGCTCAACTGCTGCTTGTGACGCAAAACAACGTCGAACAACTTGTAAGGATTGGCGGAGGCCATGCGGAGCTCCTTTTGAGTGTCTTCAGTGATGGCTTTAAAAACGAATCACGTGGGACACCCTTTAGTCAGCTCCGCCGAATGGATCGCTTATTGCGCGGCCGTGCGCTCAAGTACCAGCGTCTCGATGTTCTGCTTCTTCGCCTTGATCAGCGCGGCATTCACATCCGCCTGACGCGCCTCGGCGTCAGCCTTCGAATTGAAAGGGCCAAGGAGAATCCGGGTCTTGCCGCTGGCGTCCTTGATGACACTGGCCACAAAGCCATGCTCGATCAGCCAGCCGCTGAGGTCGCTGACGGCTTGAGGTGTTTCACCGCGCACTTCGAGATCCCACTGCGGGCCCACCGCAGCAGGCGCCGTTACCGCCGCCGGTTTCGGCTTTTGCGCATCCACACTCTTGCCTTCGCCACATCCTGCCAGTGCCAGTGCCGCGACTACCCAGACCAATTTGCGCACAACGCTTCCCTCTGAATTTTCAAAGCGGCGATCTTAACATTCGAGAATAGTTTCGGAGCCCCGTAAAATGGGCACAAAACTACGAGATTGATGCTGGCGGCCCCTGTATAGTTACGCGCTGGGAATTAATGCCGCTGCTGCGCGTCAGAAAGAGGCACCCAAACAGTAAGACTTCGCACTAATCTATACGTACCACCGACCTCTGCACTGTCTGAATCAGGTGCCCTACAAAGCAATCAAGGAGAAGACCATGCTGATACTCACCCGCAAAGTCGGTGAAAGCATAAACATTGGTGATGACATCACGATCACCATTCTTGGCGTCAGCGGCCAGCAAGTTCGAATCGGCATCAATGCTCCAAAGAACGTTGCAGTGCACCGGGAAGAAATCTACCAGCGCATCCAGGCTGGCCTGACCGCACCGGACAAGCCACAAACGCCCTGAGCCCTATCGTAGTCAGTAGCCAGTTTTGCCTGCGCGCAATGACTGGCTAAAGATTCAAGCGCCGTATTGCCATTCCCCCACCTCCCTGGTGACGGCGCGCGCCACGCCCCTTCCTGCCTCAAGCCTTTTCGCAACCGATACTAACCTTCATTCAATGGGCTGGCTGTCGGACATTTCCGAATAGCAGCCGGGAATCTCGCCTGCTTAACCAAATGTGACGCCACGCGCCATCCCGGTAGCCGCCACGACCATCAATATCAACAGCAGCGCTTCGGCATGACTGATCCGCGCGAACACCTTTGCTCGCCCAGTATCAGGGGCAGTGCCGCGCGCCTTGGCCACGCGCCATTTGATCAGGGTGATCATCGGCAAAAGCTCCAGAAGCAGAATCAGCACAAACAACGTCATCTTTAGATGGAACAGCGGCTGGTGCAGGTAGTAATCGGTTCCCTTCTCATAACCTCCAAAAGCCCGCATGCCACCGGTGATAAGCAACACCAGCGCCGAAAGCCCCCATAGACTGTCGGCAAGCAATACGCGCCCCACCTCACCCGAGCCGGACGCCAGGCGGCTGAAAGACGTCCCACGGGTCAACACCGCCCAGAAACCCATGGCAAATGCCAGTAAATGTATCGCCGCAAGAAACCAGTGAACCAGCATCGATGTGCTCCCGTCCGGCAGAGTTGAAATCCGCCTGACAGTAGTAGTCGAAAAAGTGTGGACTTGCCTGTCACCCTTCCCGGAAACAGGAGCGAGCGAGACGAGAAACGGGCAGAGGTATGAGAAAGGCAAATAGCAGGCAAAAAAAATCCCAAGCAGCTGATGGAAGCTTGGGATTTAAAAATGCATAAACCGTGGTGGTGAACGCGGGGCGGATATTACTGATTTATTCGTCTTGTAACAACGTATTTTTGATAACCGGATGGTTAATAAAATCCGTAACCCATTAAATATCCACATTATTTAAAAGGGAGATCGCGAAATCGGCGACGAATGGATCAAAATCCATCGCAGCCAATAAGCGCCTGACCCAGGATTTTACAAGAATGAGTCAGGATCGCCCGGATCAAGGTTCTTCACCGTTCCGCTGTGCGGATACCCGAGATTGATCAGCAGCTCTCGCATCAGCGAGTTGGACGTATCAGTCGTCCCACGCCGCAACGCCTGTTCGCACTGGAGACGACCACAAGACGTATGAACAACTCACTGTGAAAATTTAGACCCAGGCATCCGTAGCCGGAGGGAGCGCTCATCTCGCATGCAAACCAGCGCTCTCCCTACTCTGACGGCTCTTGCGACAGAAGCTATCTTTTCCAGCGACTGAATCATTCTTCAACAAACTTTCAATATCGCCTGAACCCGCGCGCCTGAGTTGGCGAATCATGAATACATTCCTGCAAATGTGCCGGAGTGCAGCTGTGATCGACCGAACCGAAATTTGCAAATGCTGTGAAATCGCAGACAACAAAAAAGGGCCCACCTTTCGGTGAGCCCTTTCAGACCGCCCAGCAGAGCGGATTTTGTTTGGTAGGCGCGATTGGACTCGAACCAACGACCCCCACCATGTCAATGTCTGCTTGAGCAAGCTGCAAGCTGTGGTGCTCAAGGGTTTCACAGAACGCCCATTCACATGATGAGGCGTCAAATATGGCCACTTTCCGCTTACTCCCGTCCGGCAGCTGGAACGCTCAGATACGGGTCAAGGATAAATCTCCGCAGTCCAAAACCTTCAGCACCAAAGCGGAAGCAGAGTTATGGGCGAGCCGGGTCGAAGCAGTGACAATGGATCGCAAGCACCACACCATCTTTACGTTGGGCATGACGTACTGCGAAACGATGCTCAAGGGCAAAGGCAGCTACGACCACGCACTGAAAATTGTTGAGCATCTAGGAAGGCACTTCACACAACCCATTCACGAAATCACCCCGCAGATGATCAACGACTTCAAGATCATGCGATTGAAGAAAGTGAAGCCATCCACGTGCAGGACGCAACTCGCGTTCATGTCCCGCTTCTATAGGTTCGCCAAACGCGGCTTGCTAATCGACATCCACAACCCAGTAAGTGATATCGCACTCCCTAAGCCTGATCGGTCTTCCGACAAGGTGATCCGTGCAAGTGAGCTTGAGCTGCTGCTTGAGAAACTGTCTCCAACCATGAAGCTCATTGTTGAACTCGCCTACGAGACCGCCATGCGGCGATCCGAAATTCTGAAGCTGACGAAAGACTGCCTACATCTAAAAGATCGTATTGCTGATGTGATCGACGGCAAGAATGGCACAAGGTCCGTCCCCCTCACCCACCGGGCCATTGAAATCCTTGAACTCGCCCAGCTATGGGCCACTGTGGAGCGTCACCCCAACAACTTGCTCTTCATTGTCACTCCACACGCGGTGTCACAGGCTGTACGTCTGGCACGTGTAAAGGCGGGATTAGACAGCAGCGTCAGACTGCACCAACTCAGGCACACCCGAATCACCAATGTCGCCAAAAAGGGCTTCAACAACGCACAAATTATGATCGTCTCAGGCCACCGAGATACACGATCCGTTGCCCGGTACTCCCATTTGAATGTCAGGGATGTTTTGCACCTCATTGATTGACGAACTGGATGGGCCGCCAGCCTCGATTAACTGAAAGGTTGGCGGCCCCGAAAACTCGTTAGAAACCATCGATAAACCCGAGCATAACCTGCACTGGATTCGTCATGCCCTGAGGAACAACTGTCCTTCAGTCCAGTGTTTACGGGCTTACATGGCTGTCTGGACTAAGCAGGATGCTTTCTCTCCGCTGAAAATTGGTTTCGTACGAACGGGATATTAGATGCGGCTAAACCATCGCTTTTGCGGTACGCCTACAACATTCAGCTTGCACATGCAAGAAATAAAACTTGACAAATGATGGCACTTTGACTGACAATCCTCAAATCGACAAAACATACCGAATACGTCCCGCACCCATACAGTGCCAGATGGATCGGTATTGCTTTGTCTGCAAACTGGCTGACCACCACCGACGGTCAATGCAAACCATGAGAAATAGCCATGACCATTGCAATGAAAGCAAAACCAACCTCGAGGTCGACGACATCCGAAAGCTGAGTTCATTCACTCCTCTGTAGAGAGAAATGCTGCTGATGATGCCGACCAACGTGTCGGTTTTTTTTCGCCCAAAATTCAACCTATGGAGGTATCAATGAACCAAAATTTCATGCATGACCGTGTTAAGACCATCTACGTACTGCCACAACTGGCAGGCGTCCGCCTCGACTACACCCTAGGAGAGGAGCTTCCACTCTTTGGACCGCTAGCAGCGGACAAACTGGTTCATGGCGTGGGTTACAACTCGTCAGAAAGACGTAGGGCGCTCTCATTAACAGTCCATGAGACCACTTCCCCCGTGTACAGGCGATGGCTGGACATGCTCACGCGGTGCTACAAGTCACGAGCTGCCGCGTATGAAGGCTGTACCGTCTGCCGGAAGTGGCTGGATTTTCAAGAGTTCGCTGACTGGTTTGTTGCTCAGACATACTCGGGTGCCAAAGACGCAGAGCTCGATAAAGACATTCTTGATCCAATCAACAAGGTTTACTCGCCAGAGTACTGCTCAGTCGTACCTAGAGTGATTAATCAGATGTTCCGAGATACCCGAAGCCAGCGCGGCAAGCTGCCCATTGGCGTGTCGATTGCAGCGAGAGGAAAAGGCTTCATCTCTCGTATTTCGAAAAACGGAAAGCACTTTTATCTCGGGAAATTCAACGATCCAATCGCAGCATTCGAAGCGTACAAGGCAGCACATTCCGAATATTGCGATGAGCTTGCAGCAACATATGAAGGCAAAATTGATCAACACGTCATCAGGCGACTTCAAACCTACTCCCGCCATATCCGGGACTGATGATGTGATCTTGAAGCCGCAGGCGTACCTGCGGCAACCACTACTAACGGGGCACACGCCTATGAAATGAACTTGAATACAGGAGAACCATCCATGCCACACCCATTTGTTCTGAATTTGATCCCCACCTCAGCCAATGACGAGTTGACTACTGTAGCTGGAGTCGCACCGATCCCAACAAAATCGGATTCTAGCCACAACCTTGATGCACCGACAACCGAAGATCAGGTTGTGCAACTACGACGGGGCGGTCTATCGATTGCCAAAATTGTGCAAGCCACGGGACTCCCTGAACGCAGAGTCAAAGCCCTGATTAAAGATGTACCAATGGGAATCTCTACACCCTTTGATAAATCCGTGAGTCGAATTTATGACCTCGCGACTCGCCCTCAAGGAATCAAAGACTACGAGCTTCGCGGCATCTTGCATCAAGAATACGGTTGTAAATGGGATACTACTGACGGGCGTTATTACAACAGTTTCGACGCAGATGTGGTCAAGCGAGTCAAAGAAAGGGTGCGACAGCGTGCGTCCAACGAGGACTCACATGTCATCTTCGTAATGGACTGGGTAGATGAAACAGCGCCAACCGGAAGTCGCCTCTTTCTCGAAGAATCTGCACTCAATTTGATGTGCAGGATAGATGAGTGCATCAATCAGTTCATGGAACTCCATTGTGCTCGTGCGGCAGAAGACAGTGAAGATGCCGACTTGGCACAACGTAAACAGGCATTTGCTGCTCGAAGGCATATTCTGAAGATCGTGAGCGGACTTGGTGCGGAACCTGTCGCCAAACTACTTGCGCGAACGACTGCCGTAACGAATTCATTGGATGGCGTCCCTGACATGAGCCGTCCAAAAGTTCCAGACTCACGAGACGAATACTTCCCAGAACCGTCGTACAATGACCCGTTTCTAGAATATGTCGAGTCTCAGGGTTGGCTGGGATAAGCGACCTAACACGTAGTAATCTGACCTGTCCGGCTCACGCCCACCATATGTATAGGGTCGGACACCGGACGGGGAGCTCACAGTTACACGCGAGTGAATCTGCACCTGTACGAGCGTTTCTGCATCGTCACGATTCCGGATCAGCACACCAGTAAATTAATATTGTATCAATACACATCCAAGCTCTTGCTCTTGATCTGCTCCAACGAAGGTGACGTGCAATAACTGTCAGCATCCGCTGGCAGGGAGACACTGAATACGTTCCGATTCGTTTTTTCACCAAAAAAAATGAGTCAAGATCAAAGGCAGGAGCTTGATTTTGTTTTTAGCGTTTCTGTTGTGTTGCTTAACCGATAGGTCGTAGGTTGATTCGCACGTATAGGTGAACAATTGAAAGTTCACGCTCTCGGTGCGAGAACACTGGCGGAGCCAAGAGATAGTAACCCTTCAAGCTCCGCTTGGCGGACATCATTATAAGTTAAACTGGTTACTGTGCTATGGGCGTTCTCTTTGGTGTAGTGTAGTTATAGTGCGTCATCTATATCGTCCACTGTGACAGTGAATCTTTCGTTTACTTGGTTTATGGTCAATCCGGACTTCTTGCAGGTGGCAATGCCACGTCGATAGATGTCATTGATTTTTTCTTTATCATTGCTCTTGACGGCCGCTACGAAGTAGCTGACTAATATACTGGCAGTGTTGCTTGAGGTGTCTGTCATTGTCTGTAGCGTGGTTGCTGGATACTTGTTCTTCGCAGCGACTGCTTTCATCTTGACTCCAGCGATATCGCTTGAGCTATCCATCATCTTTGCGTTGATGTACTTTTGTGAGGCAAGAAAGCCAACGCATTTCGATATGTCGTTTTCTTCTTCGGATAACCCTCCTGCAAGGCTGGAGGTGCTGAATGCAAGTAGGACTGCTGAAAGTATCAGTTTTTTCATAGTGCAAAGCCTCTTCTTGGGGGTGGTGGCTTACCGCAAATAAAAGTAGAGGAACACGACAAACAGAACTACGAATATCACTCGGCCTTGAAGCACGTCATAGTTTAATTCGTCTTTCTTGATCTGCTGGTAGGTATCGGTATCACTCAACCCTTGCGTTTTATAAAGCATGATTTGATTGATTTGCTTATCGATTTTTTTGTTGTGAGCGTCATTGCTCCGCATGACTATTCCCCACACCAATAGCCATAGCCCTCCTGTCAGCACCGTAAGAATCACGTGCAGGACGTGATTTGTTGTCTTCTTTTGGTTGGTGAGTACAAACAGTTTTTCGTTCATGGTTCATCCTTGCGACATGGCTGGTGGTCTGGGTGGTACCGCTTGGGGATTGAATTTATCCCAAATTCAGATATCTGAAAACCAGATATAGCTTGGAAGGCTGCCCACCCGTAGCAAGCCAGCCATGCCCAAGACGATTTATAGACCAGAACACGCTGCACTCTTGTCGCTGCTGAAGAAGTACAGGAAAGCTGCTGACCTGACTCAAGTACAGTGCTCAAAAGCTCTAGGTCGTCCACAGTCCTTCATGAGTGACGTAGAAAGCGGGACACGTCGATTGGATATCGTGCAGCTACGTGATTTGTGCAAAGTCCTGGGAATTGGCCTGCAAGACCTGATTGCAGAGCTTGAGAGGTCTCTGGAGGAGCTCTGACTACGGGATATTGGTAGGAGTGCTACGCTGCCGCTCAGTCAGAACAGCATAAGGAAATGAGCAATGGAGCTGAAAGACTTCATCAAGAGCAGCCTCTGCCAGATTGCAGAGGCAATTCTTGACGCAAATGAGGAGCTGAGCGGGACTGATGCCGTTGTCAATCCCACTCGAATGCAGACACACACGAATAATTCTCAGGCTTATGGCCGCACCGTATCGGAAGAGGACGACACCCATCTTTCCAAAACTCGAATTGTTGAGAAAGTCGAGTTCGATGTCTCCGTCACCACCGACGCGGAGACTCAGGCAAACGGCGGAATCAAAATCTCAATTGCTTCCGTGAGCATGAAAGCTGGTGGTGAGTTCAGCGATAAACTTGGTTCAGAATCGCGAATCAAATTTTCAATTCCTATGGTTTTTCCTTCTCGAAGGACGTGACGCCGTCGTCGCCCCCAGATGGGCAAAGGCAGGCACTATCAATGGAGTAGACCTATCCGGTAGTGCGGCGGACGCTCCGCAGTGGCCAAAATAAACTATCAATTAAGTCTTTAAAATAGCTTAACGATAAATTATCATTGTTCTATCAAATTAAGACTCCAAAGGATAGTCAGCCATGAACGCCCACTTGTACCTGCGAGCATCGACCAAAGATCAAGACGCCAACCGTGCAAAAGTGGCTCTGGAGTTGTTCGCTGTCGAGAAGGGTTTGAGTATCGTTGGTGTGTATGCAGAGAACATCAGCGGGACCAAGCTCAACCGTCCTAAGTTGCTTTCCTTGCTCGATACTGCCGAGAGTGGAGACGTGCTATTGGTTGAGTCTGTAGACCGCCTGAGTCGCCTCTCACAGGCTGACTGGGACACCCTCAAGGCCACTATCAAGACCAAGGGATTGCGTCTGGTTGTAGCTGATCTGCCTACCAGTCACATGCTGGTTGAAGCGAAGGGCATCACCGGGCAAATCATGGATGTTATCAACAACATGCTGATTGATTTGATGGCAACCATGGCACGACTGGATCAAGAGAAGCGCGTGGAACGCATCATGCAGGGCTTGAAGAACAAGAAAGCTGCTGATCCTGATTGGAAGCCAGCAGGCAAAGGGCGGAATGCCGCCACTTGGGCGAAGGTACAGGCGCTGATGCAAAAGCATTCAACGATGTCTGCCGATGAGATTGCAAAACTGGCTGAGTGTGGTGTCGCTACGGTATACAGGATTAAGCGAGAAACAAAGGCAACCCGATGATCACATACTCTGGCACTTGGTTGGGGCTTCGGCGCCAAAACATCGAAGGTTATTTTCAAATTACAGCGGCGCTCCTTTGGCCCCCTCGCACTCGGCTAAGCACCTCAGGCAAACCACAAGATTATTTTTTCCGGCGACAAACCAAACGCCTATCGAAGAGCACCCGAAATTTTGACGAGGCTGGATTTTACTCCACATCGGGACACCTTGATTCATTTAAGAACAAGCCAAATAAGCACCTCGACTCTACCTGAGAATATTGGTAGTGCTAATCTGAAAGCTCACCCTTTAAGACTTAAATATAGAGTTGCGATCATCACAATCACGACCGATCAAGTAATTACAGCCCAACGCCAAAAATCAAAACCGACACACAAAGCATACCAAGACAAAGCTAGCAATCACACTCGCATTAGCTTTACATGTTCACCAAACCTATCAGAAAGCTGTTTATTTAGTTCGTATGAAATCGCAAGCCTATTACTTATCTCATTCAGACCAGAAAACCATTGATTCATCAATCCCTTCAAATCCTCTTTGTGAGTTAACTCAAAGCCATACGACTCTTTCTTAAGGCGACATAAACAAAACAGTAAAACTTGCGTCCAACCGGGTTCAGCCCCCTGAAATACAAGCCAATATGGCCTCTGACCATTCAACACCGCAAGAAATCTCCTGACCTCCTCAATCTCCCATAAATCTCTGGAGTCACTCTCATATCCATACACACTAAATTCTACTTTTCCTAAGGACGACATAAGCGCCTCCCTAGTTACAAGCTGTTGATCAATAAAGCTTAACACACCACTAAAATCTTCCTTCTCAATATCCTCCCTCATAATAGCGTAATGCAATATATCCACATTCCCTTTATTGGAGAGAACAACCCAAGGATCTTCAACCACGCCATAAGTACTTGGAAAGTTAGCCAAATGATTAATGGTGACGTTCGCAGCATGGTATCTCGGAGGCTTAGTATCAATAGTCCCACTCAAAACCCGAACCCCAAACTCTGAACCCTTGGTCATAATTTTGATCACATGCTTCCTTTCCTCGTTGAGCTCCACGCCACGTTGTGGAATAGCAAGATAAAAAGCGAATGAATCAATATATACGTAGCGAAAGCTCCATCGATAGAAGTCCACCTCTGGCAATCTGAACACTCCAACTCGGAATGCATTGGGTGGAATTGAGCTACTAGCATCTTGCCTATGTGCTGCCTTCCATCCCCCTCCATCCTCAAGCGACGGAGCCACAGTCGAACAAAATAAAATTACGTCATCGCACAAACCATCATTAATGATGTCTTTTGCATAGCCATTAAGAACGTGCAAGTCTGCTTTGTTCGCTCTAGCCGAATTAAATGCAACTTTCAACAACCACCGGATGAGCCTTCTCCTGTCCACCTGTATTTTTTTTCGCTCTTTACCGTAAACTGGATGACAAAAATATTTATCGTATAAGCTTTTTCCGTAATCATCCAACTGACCCAATACAACATTGTTACATGTAGCGCACACATCTTTAACTTTCGGATCAGACTTAACTATTTTATCAGGCGCTTTCTCTACAAAAATCTCCCCTTCATCAGCGGAGTTTGCAGAGTCATACCAGTCAGGGATGATGTGCTCTCGCGTCAACTTCCCTTCAAAGCCACAATAGGCACAATTACCCATAAAATCCTCGACCGACAAATATAGAATTACAGCTTACTAGCACTCGGCTTGAGCTGACCGTCAATGTAGATTATCGATATATTCGAACCGGCAATTGCCTGATGCACTGCATTCATATTATCAACCTGTGTTTGATTCATCCCTAAATCTAGCACTAGGTAGATAGCCTTGCGGGATTTTTCTGACTTCATGTACTCAGGAAGTTGTCGCACAATACCATTTTTAAGATGCGAATTATCTGATTTTTTTATTTCCACAAGCACACTGTTTTCGCCATTAGAGCCAAATTTGAAATCAACCGGCCCTCGGCCAGAATTTGATTCCCTAGCAATCATGATCTTATTCGCTTCACAGTAAGCTTCAGCAATTCCATAAAATGCCAACTGGATCGCCGTCTCATTTTTAATTTTAGACTTCCCATCGTAGAACAGTGTATTCAAACCATTATTCTCGACGAGCTGCTTGAATTTATTGCAAATAGTAACAACAAGGTCGTGCACCTCGCCTAAGCTAGGATGAGCACTTAGAGTCAAGTCTATCGGATTCTCAGACACTGCCTCCACAGTTCTTTGATACCATGCGTACTCACCTTTTTTGTCCTCATTGAAGTCGTATGGCTCTACATCCTTAGATGCATACTGATCAACCAGATCATCAACAAGATCAGGATATTTTAAAATTAGCTTTTTAAGCTCCTCTTTCTTCATACTGGCTAATGCTCGCCAGCTAGAGCCGACCAAAGCATTAAGCGCTTCTCTTATCTCAGCACTATTAATTCCAATTTCATTCGACCCACTCCACTCAAAGGCCGAAGGCAAGTCCCTTAATAGCTCTTTTGGAACTAGCAGAACAGGCTCTTTTGTAAATGGATTTTGGGGGAGATTAGTTTTACGATCTACAACACCACCCCAACCCTGTGGCAAAATCTTCTTATAGATATTCGAGGAGTAAGTTAGAATATCGCCCTGAATGATATTGGCAGTCATATCACTAATTCGATCAGCCCCAAAGTTATCCTCAAACAAGCCAACCAACTCAAATAGCTCAGGGTCACTTTTTCCAGCATCAATAATTAGCTTAGCAGTTGTTAAAATTCTATCTCTAAGCCCTTTACCAATACCGCTACCCGAAGTCCCCCCGGTAGAATAGCCAATACAAAGCCCACGCACTTCGTGCCAACTCATTTTAGTCGCAGCGGACTTCCAAAAGGGGTCGTTTTTACGCTGACTGTGCTGCAATAGCTTCCCGATTGCTAAAAATCTGCTTTGTAAGTCTGTATAACTGGAGGAAAACTCTGGTGTTTTACAATGTTTTAGTAAGAGCGGATCAATAAACAGACGAGTATCGTGATCGAGAATGGGGTCGAAGACCCCTAGGGCTTCCAAGCTAGCGTTGGAAATTCCGAGGTATTTAGATAAAGACGTTGGCATGACAATCCTTGTGCGTTGGCATTCTCTGGCAAAATGCCATGATGCCGAGGCACTTTCAATCATCCTATCGTCTTGTCATGCCAATGCGCCTCATATCCACAGAGAATCCACTCAGGTGACCATCGTCTCGATCTTACCCACCCAACCACAAATTTCCCTAAGAATGGCCTTTCGCCACAATAGCAGTTGGAAATGAGCATTTTCTGAGGGGAAGACTACGAGCAAGACTTAGAACATGAAAGCTCATGCAAGGAACGGAGGAGCTTGGAGGTAGGGCTTTAGGTTGGTAAGCTGCGAAGTACGGTGCACCACTTAGATGTACCTAAACGCTGTCACACTTCGAGACTTTTGACTGAAAAATCCTTGCAGAATCAAGGACTTATAGAATGGAGGCAACCCCACCAGCCACACCCCGGCACACAATGTTCTCGTTGTGGCTGCTCCCTTCCGGGCCTGACCCATACCAAGGCTGGACGCAAGAAGCTAGGACGTCCAGAAGCAACCGACACGACAGCATCGGTGCAGCGTCTGAATGACACGGGCAAGGGTAGTCGCTGAGCTGGGGAAAACGGCACTGGAATAAATCCTAACGCCCTGAAGGATTCCCGCCCTCCTAGGTAGGTGTATACTGGAATGAAGACTGAAGTGTAACGACTCCGCAGGCCCCGCCCTGTAAGGTTTTCAGCTCACATCGTCATGCACGCAAGAGTGCGAAAACCCACGACGAATGCAACGAGCATTCACCTTTGACAGCGAACACATAGCCCGCCATTGAGCGGGTAGCGTCATGCCCTCAGTTCGTACAGTCACAGCACGTTGTCATAGAGCGTCCTACAGCCAAGCCAAGCAACGCTGACACACCACCCACCTTCTGATCACACCCACCAACAGCGTCACAGGCAGCCACAGAAGTCAGGCCGTGCGTAGGGTGTCCGTCACTTATTTTAGAATCACTCAGCTTTTAAAACAGGGTGTCCGTGTTCGCGTCAAGTAGCTCAGGTGATAACCCGGTTTCGGAATGATTGACACCTACCATTATTTTTCCCTGAGCTGAATCAAAGAACGCCTTGAAGTGCATGACCTTCGCGGCGCGGGATTTGGCGTTACGTTTGGAAAATAGTCTCGCTGCAAGCACATCCGACGATTGCTGCACGTAAGCCGCAATGTCAAAATGCCGCTTTTTCACAAGTGCGAGTGGTAAAGTAAATGGTCCAAGGGAAAAGTTTGCTTGATCCAGATTTAACGCTGTCTGAGAACATCAAGAAGACCAGTGCCCGCTGGAACCCTTTGAGAAAAATTGACACTCTCGGCCAGTTCGACTTTGCAACTGGCGTGGTAATGCTCGACTCGCTGCAGTCCCACCACGTGAAAGGAGTTTCTTTAGCCTACTTAAAATCCGAAGAAAAGTTTGATCTCACGACCTATACGCGACTTGCAAAGTGCCTGCCTTTGGTGGTGCATGAGTACACGCACTTTGTAGACTGTACTTCTACTGTTTGGGGCTTGAGGCATCTAAGCATGCTCCACCGTGCGTACACATGCGATATAACTGATGAAAGCAAATTCCATGTGATGCGCACCTGCTACAATCATCTTAAGCGAATCAAGCTTCCCGACTACTATACCACTGTCGAGGATCAGTTTAATCCGGCCCGTCCTTGGCAATGGAGGGTAACTTCTGGCCGGGAGTTTCGCTATGACGGTAAGCCGAGTGAGCGCCCTATCTTTTTTATACGCTTCTTTAATAAAAACTGGGAGCCAATTGTTCGGTCTCCGATTTCTACGGTTTCATTGCTTGAAACTTGTGCAATGGCTGCGGAGCTAGATGCCCATGCTTCTCTCTTGAAAAGAATTGAGAATGACGAGGAGCGTCTTATTCAAACAAAAATATTTGAAAAAGAAAGCTTTGAGTACATCTACAATACAGAGCTAACCGAATATTCGGTGTGTGTTCATCTGGTGGCAAATTGCTTTAACGCGAAAGAGGCCATGCAGGCTTTCTGGGGTTCCGCGATCATTGCAAGAGTGGTTTTAAACTCTAGCAAGGATGTTTACAGATTAATTCTCAAAAACATTAAAACTTTCTTCGATGGCGTTAGATTGCACCCCTCCGAACCCGAGGCTAAAGCAATTCGTCGCGGACTAGATAACTATGACTCGGGTGTTCTATTTTACGTTCTTTGCCTGAGTATGGATAGAAGTTCTTTAGATTCAACAGGAGACTTTGCCATGTCCCTCTTGTCAACCTTGCTCAAGTATGATGTTCATTATGTGCGTGATTACGAAAAAGCAATGCTTCAAGAGGCGCAAAATGTGTTAGCGGAGGTCGGTGCGAGCTCAGTAGATACCCTTGCTACACTTGTCAAGGCAGGATATGAAAATCTAAACTCTATGATTGGAAAGTACGGCATGATCAATCTGCATAAGATGAACCTGCCCCCTGTCTTGCTTGGTGATAACAGTGAGTATACATTCCACGATGTGGATGGGAATAAGCTTAAGAGTCTAGAAATTGAATGGTCCTTTCTCGAAATGTTGGATGGACAATTTAAAATGCAAATCTTCGGAGATGCGTGCATCTAGTCGACCAGCATGTCAGGGGTGCTGCAGCACCCCTTTTTACAACTTATTATTTTCTCATGACAAGATGCAATTTGCCATGCTAGAGGATTTGTATGGGAGACTTTACTAAGCGGTTAACTGACCGACGTATGCACACTGAGATTGTGCGAGGTCATTGTTTGATTTGTGGAACCTATGGCAGGCTCACTTGGGATCATGTACCGCCCCAAGGAAGTATTACAATCACCAAGGTTGAACAAGTGCATTTAACTGAAGTAATGGGGGTTGATCCCGTCCCGGTCAAGGGTGTGAAGTCACCCAACGGCAGTAAATTCAAGACCATTTGCAAAGCCTGTAACAGTAATCATCTAGGTGCAAATGATCAAGAGGTGGCAAGGGTCTATAAGGAACTCACTTCGCTTGTAGCTAATCACTTTGCTTATGCCAGTAATCATCTCGATTACGTCTCGCTACCTTTCGATGCTGTGAGATTCTGTCGTGCAATGATAGGACACATACTGTCAGCTACGTCTGTCGATGAGTGTAAACGTGAGCCAGTAGAGACGCCGTATTTCACACCGCTACAGAACTTTGTAATGGGTGACAATTTCGCTATAGGCAATACTCACGATTTGTATTGCTGGTTTTACCCTCATCGTCATCATCTGAGTGCAAAAATGTTTGCATTCAAAAATCGTAGAAACATTTGCACCATCAGTGTGCTTTCATTCTTCCCCTTGGCATTTTCTATTACTGAAAAGGGCAAAGGAATCTACCCCTCTGGAGCAACTAAGGTAGAACTTACTGATGACCGACTTTATGTAAATTTATCATCGGGACATTTCCCATATTCTGGATTCCCTTTTACTCACTTGTCAGATGATCAGATGATTTTGATGTCAACTGCTCAGGCGATCGTGAGCTACCCAATCAAAGAATAGAAGGCTTGTATGATGCGGGTAGAAGTCCTGAACTGCTGGCTGAACTCCAACACCCCTTGCTGCCAGAGGATGCCCAGTTGGTTGTTAGCTCCTTTTAGTACGTCGATAGCGTCGTACAGGACGTCATAAAGGCGGGATCATCTATGAGGTATGGATGACCCAGAAGCCTTCACGGAGGCTGCAAACGCCCTTCAATTCGCGTTAGATGCTGCACAGCTACCTGCCGACAGACATGCGAAGAAATAAGCGTTTCGAGACCGTAAGCTTCATAATTTGAGCAGTACAACGGAGTAGTGCAATCCCAAACAAAAAAAACCGCAGAACTTGATCTACGGGGCTTTTCTATGTGTGGCGGAAAGATAGGGATTCGAATCCTAGGTACCAGTGAACGCACAACGGATTTCGAATCCGTCTCATTCGACCACTCTGGCATCTCTCCAACAGCGCGGACGATGGGAAATACCACAGAAACATTGAGTAAGTTACGGTTATGTAGCTAGGTTTCAAGTAGCTCCAGCTTCTGCTGGCTCGAAGCCATGCGTATCTCTGTGCCATTGAAAGTACTTCTTCGTTTTCTGGCTCCAAGCAGGTACGACATTACCCAACACACCATCAATGTAACTCGATATAGCCGCAGGCGCTTCGAGGGATGGATGCCTAACAACCGCCCCGTTCTTCACCGAAATGTATCCGAATTCAAAAAGTGGGTCACATCCCATACGACACATAGGGGCTGCAATATTTTCGATATCCAGCTTTTCCTTTCTGTCGCAGGAAGCCCGTTTTTTTATGTGCGCAGCAACCAGCATGTTGCGAGGATAGTCGTTTAAGCAGATGCAGCATGTACCAGTGGCCAAGCCTTTAAAGAGATGCTTCACGATGAAGCGGTGCTCGTTTCTAGTCGGTCTCGTAGCAGAACCATCCGTTTCCATCTGGAGACTAATTTCAACGCGAGCCTCTTCGAGACTTATAGGCTCATCAGCAAGCTCGTACAGTAGCTTCTCGTAGCGATCAATAATCGCTGCACTGTCTGCTTCGGAGAAGCGATTGAAAGACATACGAGGCTGGCTTTCGGTGCAGAGCAGGATGTCAGGATATGGAATAGACACATGGCGTACATCCGAAACGAAGTAAACGTTCTCCCAAGTGATTCCCTCACTGACGTCTTTAAAACCCCATAGATGAAGAGCAAGGGCTCGATTATGGGTGCGATGAGTAAACCTCGACACGACTGTAACCATTCCTTTGACGTTGAAGATGACCACGTCGTTTGGAGCCATTCTCAGCCAAGCAGCTTCGGTATTGCTGGGCGATAGCCCCCAGATATACAGCTTGCCCGAGGGATTCTCTGCTCGCAGTATCGCACCAAGCGCAGGATCAAGAAGGTGCACGATATCGTCAAGAAAGATGGGGTTGAGTATGGTGTTCTGAAGGTTCTGCCTCGCAACTGGATCAGAGCAAGGCTGGTACACAACTGCGGCAGTCATTTCTCTCTCCTTGAGTACTTCACAGCATTGCCCTTGGACCTATCAACGGGATACTTCTCTGCATTTAGTTTGATTTTGGTTTGGGCCGCCGCTGCAACGTCGATCTGTAGCCTATCTCCCAGTCTGAGCAGGTAAAGCAGAACATCGGCCATCTCTTCTTCAACGGCCTTTACTGCCTCATCGCTAAGGACAGCACGCTCACTCTGTTCAGCAGTGAGCCACTGAAAGAGCTCTGTAAGCTCCCCCACCTCACCGGACAATGCCATCACTAGATTCTTGGGGGTATGGAACTGATCCCACTCCCTCTCGTTAGCAAACGCAGCCAGATCGGACTGCAGTTGTTTCAGTACGTCCATTCCGATTCCATGCACCATGATCAAGATAGAGTGGACGCTAACGACTCCGACAAAGCCTGTCTAGCCGTCAACACATCACACGCTCACCAAGACCAAAATGTAGAAGAATCACAGCTCAGAACAGGTCTTGTAGGCGTCCACATTGCTCGGTGTGAACGAAGCCTATATTTTGTGAACGTTCTGAAGAAATCCGAGCAACAAAAAAGGGCCCACCTTTCGGTGAGCCCTTTCAGACCGCCCAGCAGAGCGGATTTTGTTTGGTAGGCGCGATTGGACTCGAACCAACGACCCCCACCATGTCAAGGTGGTGCTCTAACCAACTGAGCTACGTGCCTGCTGTGAGGCGGCATTCTACGGAATTCCGGAGGGGTGTCAACACCTTTTTTTCACCTAACCCTATGAATATGCAAAATATTTAATTTCGACCCGCCACAAGAAGATTTCCCGGTGGCTGGCGGAGGTTTTTCAACTGGGGTAGGATCGCCTCACTCGTAAAATATATTAAACAGAGGCTGCAGGATGGCGAACACCCCTTACCCAGAGTCTTATTACGCTGCGTCGGCCAACGCCGTACCACCACGCCCTGCCCTGCAGGATGACGTGGAGACGGATGTCTGTGTGATCGGTGCTGGTTATACGGGACTGTCCTCGGCTCTGTTCCTGCTTGAGAACGGTTTTCGCGTGACCGTGCTGGAGGCCGCCAAGGTTGGCTTCGGTGCTTCGGGGCGCAATGGCGGGCAAATCGTCAACAGCTACAGCCGTGACATCGACGTGATCGAACGTAGCGTCGGCCCAAAACAGGCACAACTGCTCGGGCAGATGGCGTTCGAGGGCGGCCGGATCATTCGTGAGCGCATCAGCAAGTACAACATTCAGTGCGACTTGAAGGACGGTGGCGTATTCGCCGCCCTCACCGCCAGGCAAATGGGCCACCTGGAATCGCAGAAGCGCTTGTGGGAACGCTTCGGCCACACCCAACTGGAACTGCTCGATCAACGCCGCATCCGCGAAGTGGTGGCTTGCGATCAATACGTTGGCGGCATGCTCGACATGAGCGGCGGCCACATCCACCCGCTTAACCTTGCTTTGGGCGAAGCCGCTGCCGTGGAATCCCTGGGCGGTGCCATCTATGAACAGTCGCCGGCCGTGCGCATCGAACGTGGCGCCAATCCGATCGTGTACACGCCGCAGGGCAAAGTCAGGGCCAAATTCATCATCGTCGCCGGCAACGCCTACCTCGGCAATCTGGTGCCGGAGCTGGCGGCCAAATCGATGCCGTGCGGTACTCAGGTGATCACCACCGAGCCATTGGGCGATGATCTGGCGAAATCGCTCCTGCCACAGGACTACTGCGTCGAAGACTGCAATTACCTGCTCGACTACTACCGCCTGACCGGCGACAAACGCCTGATCTTCGGCGGTGGCGTGGTGTATGGCGCGCGGGATCCGGCGAACATCGAGGCGATCATCCGCCCAAAAATGCTCAAGGCCTTCCCGCAGCTCAAGGACGTGAAAATCGACTACGCCTGGACCGGCAATTTCCTGCTGACCCTGTCGCGCCTGCCGCAGGTCGGACGCCTGGGCGACAATATCTATTACTCCCAGGGTTGCAGCGGCCACGGCGTGACGTACACGCATCTGGCCGGCAAGGTATTGGCCGAGGCACTGCGCGGACAAGCCGAGCGCTTCGATGCATTTGCCGATCTGCCGCACTACCCGTTCCCCGGCGGGCAACTGCTGCGCACACCATTTGCCGCACTGGGCGCGTGGTACTACGGACTGCGCGACAAGCTCGGTTTCTGATGAGCAAAAAAAGGGCCGCTGAACAGCGGCCCTTTTAACATCCGGCATCAATCACAACTGATCCCGCGCGATCCCGTTGCGAATCCGCAGGATATCCGCCAGCACCGCCAAAGCGATTTCAGACGGGGTCTTGCTGCCCAGATTAAGGCCGATCGGCGCATGAATCCGCGCCAGCTCGCCCTCCCCCAGACTACCGATCCGGCGCAAGCGCTCGAAGCGCTTCTGTGACGTCTGCAACGAACCCATCACGCCGATGTAGAAAGCCTCGGTGCGTACGGCCTCCATCATCGCCAGATCGTCGATGCGCGGATCGTGGGTCAACGCCACCACCGCCGTATCACGGTGGCACCCGCCATCGGCGATGAACACCGACGGCAGTTGCCGGCGAATCTCCACACCGCTGAGCGATACGCCTTCCAGTACTTCATCACGCGGGTCGCAGAGAATCACTTCGAAGCCGAGACCGACCGCGAATTCCGCACAGGCCTGCGCCACGCTGGAATACCCCGCCAGGAGCAAACGCTGAGCGGCACCGATGCGAATCCGCACCCGGTCGATTTCACGCTCGATCCGTGCACCTTGCTCGCGATCGGCAAACAGGCTACGCGCGCCCGTGGCCAGATCGACCTCGCGAATCAATCGACGCTGCCCCAGCAATGCCGATTCGAGTTCACGCAGGTGCGCCTGCACATCGCAGTCGGCGTCAAATTTCTCTACCAGCACGTCGAGAATGCCACCGCACGGCAGGCTGACCCGCGAGCGCGGATCGTCACCTTCGCCATAACGCACGACGTTGATCGCATCGAGAAACGCACCTTCGGCGACGCGCTCGAGAAAGTCTTCCTCGACGCAACCACCGGACAGCGACCCGATCCACTGCCCGCCGTCGTTCACCGCCAGCAGCGAACCCGGCGCGCGCGGCGCCGAACCGTAGGTCGTCAGGACGGTGCAAAACCAGATGCGCTGCCCCGCCGTCGACCACTCCAGCGCCCGACGCACGACCTGCAGATCGAGATGCTGCATGATCAGTGCGCCTTGTGTTCGATGGACGGGGCGTCAGCCTGAAGCTTCTGCACATCGCCGACCGCCAACTCGGCCGATTGACCACCCCAACCCTGGCGCAGATAGTTCAGCAGATCGGTCAGCTGTTCGGCACTGAGCTTGTCGGCAAAACCCGGCATTGGCTGCATGTGTTCGAACCCGGCGAATTTCTGTTCGCCGATACCATCCTCGATCACTCGCAACAGGTTGCGTGGGTCTTCCAGGCGCAGCGTAGTGTTGCCGCGCATGGCCACCGCGATGTGCGGCTTGCCCTCGCCCCCGGCCGCGTGACAGCCGGCGCAGACGTTCAAGTATTCCTGTCGGCCGCGTTGAGCGCTGGCACTGAGTTTTTCCAGGGGCACTTCGGTCAGTTCTTTTGCCGCTGGCGGCTTGTCGCCGAGCAGGAAGGTTGCCATCGCTGCCAGATCCGGATCATTCAGGCCCTGAGTGCTGTTGTGGAACACCGGGAACATCTCGTTGAACATCGTGCCCTGGGCGCTCATGCCGTGCTTGAGGAACGTGCTCAGATCTTGATGATTCCAGCCGCGCGCCGCCAGATCAGTGGCCAGCAGGCTCGGTGCCAGATAGCCATTGAGGATGCCGCCGTTCAGGCGCTTGTCCAACTGCATCGCGCCCGGGAGGCCGCGTGGCGTGTGGCATTCGCCGCAGTGGCCGAGCACTTCGACCATGTACTGGCCGCGTTTCCAGGCGTCGCTTTTGCCTTCGGCCGGCTCCAGCTTCAAGGCTTTGCCGTACATCATGTTCCAGCCGATCAAGCCCGGACGGACGTTGAACGGAAAGCTCAGACTCGTCACCGGCGCTGTACGCTCAATCGGCTCGATGGTTTTCAGATACGCATGAATCGCATCCGAATCGGCACGCGGCATCAAGTGATACGAGGTATACGGCATCGCCGGGTACAGATTGGCGCCGTCACGACGCTTGCCTTCGGTGAGCGCGGCGAAGAACTCTTCATCGGTGTAAAGACCGATACCGTGCTCCTTGCTTGGAGTGATATTGGTGCCATAGATCGTGCCGAACGGCGATACGATCGGCAGGCCGCCGGCAAACGGCGCGCCGCCTGGTGCTGTATGACAAGCCATGCAGTCGGCAGCGCGGGCGAGGTATTCGCCGCGCTTGACCTGATCATCCGCGTGCACCGCCAACACAGGCACGGCCAGCCCGACCGCCAGGGTCAGGCGGGTCAGTAATTGCTTCATGCTTAACCCTCCTTGACCAGGCCGAGATCGGTCAGCACATTGCGGGTGGCGTTGTAGTAACGCACGTACCCGGTGCAACGGCAGACGTGATGGCCGAGGCTGTCCTCGATGACTTGTTCCAGTTTGCTTTTGACGATCGGCTGGCGTTGCAGCTTTTCCACCAGCACGGTTGCGGCGTTGACGAAGCCCGGGGCGCAGTAGCTGCACTGGAAGGCGAATTCGTCGACGAAACGCTGCTGGATCGGGTTCAGCTCGGTGACCTGACCTTGCTCGTCACGCTTGGCGTGGCCTTCGATGGTGCGGACTTTCTTGCCCTCGAAGTAATGCGCGCCGGTGATGCAGGTGCGCACTTCTTCGCTGGTGCCGTCCGGGTTGTCGACGATCACCACGCAGGCGTGACAGATGCCTTGCCCGCAACCCAGGCGCGAACCGGTGAGGTTCTTGTATTCGTGCAGGTAATCGATCATCGGCAGGTCATCAGGGATGTCCACCGGGCCGACGGATTGACCGTTGAGGGTCAGTTGAAGCGGACGGTTAGCCATTGAGGGCCTCCTTGATACGCGCAGCAGTGATTGGCAGATCGCGAACACGTTTACCGATGGCGTGGGCCACGGCGTTACCGATGGCACCGACCACCGGGATCATCACCACTTCGGCGATGCCTTTTGACGGGTCGCTTGGGGACAGCGGCGGCAGGATTTCCGACGTCTGCTTCCACACCGCCACATGGCGCGCCATCGGCAGGCGATAACGGTTGAAGTTCCAGTCACCCTCCCCCGGCCCGCCTTCGTACAGCGGCATCTCTTCCATCAAGGCGTGACCGATGCCCATGGCGATCCCGCCTTCGAGCTGGCCACGCACCAGTTCTTCGACCAGTACTCGACCGCATTCCAGCCACGAGTGATGGTTGAGCACTTCGACTTCTGCCGAACCTTTGTTGACCTTCAGCTCGACCAGCGTTGCGACCGGGCTGTAGTAGGTCACGGCGGCGTTGTTCAGTTGAACCACCGGATAGGCGATGTTCTGCCGATCCAGCAGGTGGAAACCGGCACTGGTCATCTGTGCCTTTTTCGCTTTTGGCGCACCATCACCGTATTTCACCGCCAGACCGTCGAGCGGCAGACGTTCGCGCACGCCGTCGATGCTGTATTCAGCTTCTGCCCAGCTCCAGCGGTTGAAACCGTGAACCGTGGCGCCAGTGACCAGACCGCGCTCGTGAGCACGCTTGGCCAGCTCTTCGAAGGTCAGCGGCTGCATGCCGTTGGCAGTGAGTTTGCCGTCAACCCAATGCGCATCTTCGCGGCGCACCACGTAGGGGTTGGCCTGGCCGCCGTATGGACCCTGACGCCAGATCTCCAGCGCCGCCGGCCACAGGCCGTGGTTGAACAGCACGCGCGCCGCTTCACGAGTAGCGTGGCTGAAGTAGTAGGCGGAGTTGGTCGCGGACGAGGCCGAGGCCAGCTTGCCGACCCAACGCGGATTGCGCAGGAAGTTGTCCTGCTCGGCCTGGCTCATGATGTAAGGGTTGCCGGCGGTCACCAGCTGCAGTTCATCCCACTCGGTTTCACCGGTCTTCACATCGTGAGCCGCGCTGCCGAGGAAGTCAGCCACCACCAACGCTTGCGAGGTGGACATGCCGGTACCGATCTCGATACCGATGTGCCGCAGGGAAATGCGCCCGTCGGCGGTGAACTCGATGCTGGCCATCGGCGCTTCGGAACCGGTGCCGAAGTCTTTCTGGCAAATGGCGAAACCTACGCCATACCAGTTGTCCGGGTCTGCCGCTTCACGCTGTTTCTTGATCGCGTCGCGGTTTTTCCAGACTTCGTGCAGCGAAGCCTTGTCGAGAATTTCGTGCAGGCGCAACGCACCGGCCGGGATCGCGCCCTGGGTGTTTTTCATTCCCGAACGCAGTGCGTTCTTGCGGCGCAGATCGATGGCATCGACACCAAGGCGATCGGCGATCTCGTCGACCATCATTTCGGTGGAGGCCATGCTCTGCAGCGTGCCGTAACCACGCATCGATCCCGCTTCAACGGCGCGGGAATGGTAAGCAGTGACCTGCAGGTCGTTCTGCGGCATGTAGTAGATAGACTGCGCCGCCGTGGCGCCAACGGCCGCTACCGACGGGCTGTAGTTGATCCGGCCGCCACCGTCGACGCTCATCTCGGCACGGAAAATCTTGAAGCTGTGATCGGTCTTGTCCACTGCCAACTGGTAGCGAATGTCGAACGGGTGACGCTTGATGCCGCTCTGGAACTGCTCGTAGCGGTCGTTGGCCAGGCGAATCGGCACACCTGCGCCGTACAACGCTGCCAGAGCCGCGTAGTAGACGAAAATGTTGTGGTCCTTGGAGCCGTAACCGACGGTGTAACCCGGGTGCATGTTCAGGTTCGCCAGGCCGAAACGCGACGGCCCGATCATCTTCGCGGTCTCGGTGGCGGTTTCCAGCGGACATTGGGTGGCGACGACGAAATGCAGGGTCTTGGTCGCCGGGTCGTACCAGCCGTTACCGTTGTCCGGTTCCATTGCGGCCGGTTCGATCGACGGGGTTTTGTAGCGCTCGTCGAACACCAGCCAGTTGTCCGGCGGGGTGTCGATCTCTTTCTTCATGCGGTCGGCGTAGAACAGGCCGCGCTCGGTCAGGTTGCCGTGCAGGTTCGGCTGGGAATTCCACACCGGACGACGGTTTTTCAGCATCGGGAACAGGATCGAATCCTTGAGGCTGGCGAACTCATCCTCGTCCGCCGACGTCGGGCCACCGACGCGCACGTAGCGGAAACTGCCATAGGGATCGCCTTCGTAGAACGGTACTTGGGCACCGTAACGAATTGCCTTGTCATTGAATTTGAGTTTGTTCTTGGCCTGGCGGAAACGCTCGAAGTCGTTCCAGATCAGGATCGCGACCGGGTGACCGATGAACATCGGTACCTTGCCTTCCGGCAGTAGAGGATCCGGCGCGTGCTCTTCAGGGAACACGATGCCGTCCTTGTCCAGATCGGCGGCGGTAACGATACGATCAGGCTGCAGATCGGCGCCGAGCCACGACAGGTCGTATCCGTCGTAGATGCGGTCGGCCTGGATGGTTTTCAGCAACATGGCGTGGCCTTGCTGCTGGGGCCAGCCCGGCATGTCCTTGGAACGGATGTCGCGGGCAAATACCTTGCTGCCGCAGACCTTGGACAAGGCATCGTTACGCTGGCGTGCCTTGCCATTGTTGCCGAGCCACTGCTCGGACGGCACGGTCACGCTGTTTTCCATCAAGGCACCGAGCGCCTGACTGCTGAGCGGTGTGAGTGTAACGCTCACACCCGCCACCAGCCCGCCCTGAAGGAACGAGCGCCGGGATATTTCACGGTTGGACATGGATCATCCTCTGGACGGTTATGGATCCGCCCTTCTGGTTATCTACTGGGAATCTCGAGTCTTGCAGAAGCCCTTTTTGGCTAAACAAAGGGCGTGATGACAGTGCAAAGCTGACCGAAAGGTTAACTTTAAAGGTTTCTGGGCTCGCAGCAAACAACCAGTTACAAAAATTTGACCAAAGAATCAAAAATCAATGCGGCATTGCAGCGCAGCGGCCCGTGGCCGCAGGCCAGATTGCGCGGCAGCATCGAACGAGCCACGGCTCGCGCTCATCGCCGGCTAAAGAGGAGAAGTTTGGGAAAGGTCAAATTTCAGACACAAAAAACCCCGGTCTTTCGACCAGGGTCTTTGCTATCGATTCCGAATCAACCAGAGGTTGCTTTCGGTGTCTCAAGGCGTTCAGTAGTCCTTGAAACAGATATGGCGCAGCGGACGGGACTCGAACCCGCGACCCCCGGCGTGACAGGCCGGTATTCTAACCGACTGAACTACCGCTGCGTATCGCTTTGAGCTTGAACTCAAGTAACTCGTTTGACTGAAAGCTTCGGTGCTTTTCAATCGCGAACCAGACAGTGCCTGATTCGTTAAATATGGCGCAGCGGACGGGACTCGAACCCGCGACCCCCGGCGTGACAGGCCGGTATTCTAACCGACTGAACTACCGCTGCGCGTCGGTGCAGGCACTTTCAGCCTACGTTCTTGCTTACGCAAGTATCTCGGGAGTGGTGGGTGATGACGGGATCGAACCGCCGACATTCTGCTTGTAAGGCAGACGCTCTCCCAGCTGAGCTAATCACCCGTTTGCATCTCCGAGGCCGCGAAATTTACGCAGGTAGCGAACCTAAGTCAATAGCAGGATTGAAGTTTTTCTAAAAAAGACGAAATTGCTTCATTCCGTATAAATCATCTTCTTGGTCATGCCGCCATCGACCACGAATTCCTGCCCGGTCACAAACCCTGCATTCTTCGACAGCAACCACGCCACCATCGCCGCAACGTCCTCGACCGTACCTACCCTGCCCGCAGGATGCTGGGCATGATCGGTATCGCTCAGCGGCTCCGCGCGTCGGGCAGAAGGGTCCCGCGCATCGATCCAGCCCGGGCTGACCGCATTGACGCGAATCTCCGGCCCCAGACTGACCGCCAGCGCGTGCGTCAGTGCCAGCAATCCGCCCTTGCTCGCGGCATACGCCTCCGAATCCGGCTCCGACTGCGCCGCACGGGTCGAGGCCAGATTGACGATCGCACCGTTGTGCGCACGCAGATACGGCGCGCAGTGCTTGGCCAGCAACATCGGCCCACCGAGGTTCACTGCCAGCACCCGATTCCAGTAAGCCAGATCGAGGCTTTCCAGCGTGATGTTGTGCGGATCGGCCACGGCAGCATTGCACACCAGCGCGTCCAGGCGGCCAAACTGCCCGAGCACTTCCGCGACTCCGAGCGCCACCTGACTTTCGTCCGCGACGTCCATGGCGATGAACCAGGCGTTTTCGCCCAGCACCTTTGCCACTTTCGAACCCCGCGCACGATCCAGGTCCGTCAGCACCACCTGCCAGCCTTCGCTGATCAGCCACGCTGCGATTCCCAGACCTATCCCGCGCGCAGCACCCGTGACCAATGCAACGCGGCCATGGGTGCCAGTCTTCGGCGTAGGCAACTCGATCACAACGCCGCCAGGCCGCGCGACAGGTCGGCTTGCAGGTCAGCCACGTCTTCCAGACCGACCGCAATGCGGATAAGACTGTCACGAATCCCGGCAGCTTCACGTTCCTGCGGCGCCAGACGGCCGTGGGACGTCGTGCTCGGGTGAGTGATGGTGGTCTTGCTGTCACCGAGATTGGCGGTGATCGAAATCAAACGGGTCGCATCGATGAAACGCCAAGCGCCCTCTTTGCCACCCTTCACCTCAAAACTGACAACTGCGCCGAAGCCTTTTTGTTGACGCCGAGCCAACTCGTGTTGCGGATGGCTCTTGAGACCGGCGTAATGCACCTTCTCGATGCCGTCCTGCTGCTCCAGCCATTCAGCCAGTTGCTGGGCGTTGGCGCAGTGCGCCTTCATCCGCAGGTTCAGGGTTTCCAGACCCTTGAGGAAGATCCAGGCGTTGAACGGGCTCAGGGTCGGCCCGGCCGTCCTCAGGAAACCGACGACTTCTTTCATCTGCTCGCTGCGACCAGCAACCACGCCGCCCATGCAACGGCCCTGGCCATCGATGAACTTGGTGGCCGAGTGCACAACGATATCTGCGCCCAACTTCAGCGGCTGCTGCAAGGCAGGCGTGCAGAAGCAGTTGTCGACCACCAGCATCGCGCCCTTGGCGTGCGCGATTTCCGACAGCGCGGTGATATCCACCAGCTCAGCCAACGGATTGGACGGCGACTCGACGAACAGCAATTTGGTGTTGGACTTGATCGCTGCGTCCCAGGCCGACAGATCGGCCAACGGCACATAATCGACTTCCACGCCAAAACGCTTGAAGTACTTCTCGAACAGGCTGATGGTCGAGCCGAATACGCTGCGCGACACCAGCACATGATCGCCGGCACTGCACAGGCTCATCACCACCGCCATGATCGCGGCCATGCCGGTCGCCGTGGCCACCGCTTGCTCGGCGCTTTCCAGCGCCGCAATGCGCTCTTCGAACGCGCGGACGGTCGGGTTGGTGTAGCGCGAGTAAACGTTGCCCGGCACTTCCCCGGCAAACCGTGCGGCGGCGTCAGCGGCGGTACGGAACACGTAGCTGGAAGTGAAGAACATCGGATCACCGTGCTCGCCTTCCGGCGTACGGTGCTGACCGGCACGTACGGCCAGGGTATCGAACGCTACGCCTTCGAGGTCGCTGTCCAGCCGACCGGCATCCCATTCCTGACTCATGCTGTCACTCCTTGCCCTTTTCTCGATAAATAAAAAGTCTTTTGCCAGATACAAAACCGGCCCCTAAGGGCCGGTTGAAACTCAGTTGTTGTACAGATCAATGATCGCACTGACCGCCTGGGTCTTGACCTTCGAGGCATCGTTGCGTGCCTGTTCGATCTTGTTCAGGTAAGCCTCGTCGACGTCGCCGGTGACGTACTTGCCGTCGAACACTGCACAATCGAAGTTTTCGATCTTGATCTTGCCGCCACCAACCGCTTCGATCAAGTCAGGCAGATCCTGATAGATCAGCCAGTCGGCGCCGATCAGATCAGCCACATCCTGGGTCGAACGATTGTGCGCGATCAACTCGTGAGCGCTCGGCATGTCGATGCCGTAAACGTTCGGGAAGCGAACGGCCGGAGCCGCCGAGCAGAAGTAGACGTTTTTCGCGCCGGCTTCACGGGCCATCTGGATGATCTGCTTGCAGGTGGTGCCGCGAACGATCGAGTCGTCCACCAGCATCACGTTCTTGCCGCGGAATTCCAGCTCGATGGCGTTGAGCTTCTGACGTACCGACTTCTTGCGCGCAGCCTGGCCGGGCATGATGAAGGTACGACCGATGTAACGGTTCTTGACGAAGCCTTCGCGGAATTTCACGCCCAGATGGTTGGCCAGCTCCAGCGCGGCAGTGCGGCTGGTGTCCGGAATAGGGATGACCACGTCGATGTCGTGCTCCGGGCGCTCGCGCAGGATCTTCTCGGCCAGCTTTTCACCCATGCGCAGACGGGCCTTGTAGACCGACACGCCGTCGATGATCGAATCCGGACGCGCCAGGTAGACGTGTTCGAAGATGCACGGGGTCAGGGACGGGTTGGTCGCGCATTGACGGGTGTGCAGCTTGCCGTCTTCAGTGATGTACACCGCTTCGCCCGGCGCCAGGTCGCGAATCAGGGTGAAGCCGAGCACGTCCAGCGAAACGCTTTCGGAGGCGATCATGTACTCGACGCCTTCGTCGGTGTGACGCTGGCCGAACACGATCGGACGGATGCCGTGCGGATCACGGAAGCCGACGATGCCGTAACCGGTCACCATTGCCACGACGGCGTAACCACCGACGCAACGGTTGTGCACGTCGGTCACCGCGGCAAACACGTCTTCTTCGGTCGGTTGCAGCTTGCCGCGCTGGGCCAGCTCATGGGCGAACACGTTGAGCAACACTTCCGAGTCGGAACTGGTGTTGACGTGACGCAGATCGGATTCGTAGATCTCTTTGGCCAACTGTTCAACGTTGGTCAGGTTACCGTTGTGCGCCAGGGTGATGCCGTACGGCGAGTTGACGTAGAACGGCTGAGCCTCGGCCGACGTCGAGCTGCCGGCAGTCGGGTAACGGACGTGGCCGATACCCATGTGGCCGACCAGGCGCTGCATGTGACGCTGCTGAAACACGTCACGCACCAGGCCATTGTCCTTGCGCAAGAACAACCGGCCATCATGGCTGGTCACGATACCGGCAGCGTCCTGGCCGCGGTGCTGGAGCACGGTTAGCGCGTCATACAGCGCCTGATTGACGTTCGACTTACCGACGATACCGACGATGCCACACATGCGACGCAACCCCTACTTAATGGATCTGAACTGAACAACACTCACTGAGGCGTTTTGGCCGACGGCAAGAGTTGTTCCTTGAACGGAATATCAGCGGGTACGCTGATTCCGCTGGCAAGCCACTGACTGCTCCACCCAAGAATCAGGTTTTTGGACCAGTCTGCGACCAATAGAAACTTTGGCACGAGCTGTGATTCTTTCCACCACCCGTCCTGCTGTACCGGCCCCAGGCTCAATAGCCCGACCGCCACGACCACCAGCAACACGCCACGCGCAGCGCCGAAGGCCATGCCGAGGAATCGATCGGTCCCGGACAACCCGGTGACGCGAACCAACTCGCCGATAAGATAATTGATCATTGCGCCCACGATCAGTGTGGCGACAAACATGATGGCACAGCCCGTGATCACACGAGCCGACGGTGTTTCGATGTATCCGGCGAGGTACTCGGACAGTGAGCCACCGAACATCCAGGCAACAACTCCTGCGATGATCCAGGTCACCAGCGACAATGCTTCTTTGACGAAGCCGCGGCTCAAACTGATCAAAGCGGAGATGGCGATGATTGCAACGATCGCCCAGTCAACCCAGGTAAATGGCACAGTGCAGCCTACAGACGGATAAGGCGGCGCATTTTAGCAGAGCGCAGGGCTGTCGGTAAGCTGCGAATGTCAGTGCATTTCAATCGGGGCGATAGATTTCAGCCACGCTCAGGCTGGAAGCGCACCACAAACCCCTTCAGGTTCTGCTGGCGGCTCAAAAGATCACGCAGACGATCGGCTTCGGCGCGCTCGATCAGCGGACCGACGAACACCCGGTTCTTGCCATCGGCGGAACGGATGTAAGCGTTATAGCCCTGGCTGCGCAGGGTTTTCTGCAGGCTTTCGGCGCTGGCGCGACTCGACAGACTGGCCAGTTGCACCGACCAGCTCACCGACAGGCCATTGGCGTCGACGCGGCTTTGAGTGGTATCAGGCTTGGTGGAAAGCGCGGCGATCGGCTGAGCAGGTGCTGTAGCAGGTTTTACCACCGGAGCGGGAGCCGGAGCCGGCGCAACCGGTTTGGCTACCGGCGCCGGAGCCGGGGCTGGTGCAGCGGAAGCAATCGGCGCTGCTGGCGCCGATTGCTCGGCGACTTCGTCATCGCTTGGTACTGGCTCTTGCGGCAGAACCTGCGGCTCGGGCACGGCCACGGTTTCCATCTGGATTTGCGCCACGGCAGGCGCTTGCGGCGCTGCCGGTGCCTCGACGGTTACCTGACGCTGTTCATCCTGACGGGAAAACAGCATCGGCAGGAAAATCACCGCCAGCGCCACCAGCACCAGGGCACCGACCATGCGCTGCTTGTACGCTTTATCCAGCAAAGCCATTTGCCGCTTCCTCCGTGGAGCGCCGAGACAGCCATTCGAGGGCCTCGGCGACACAATAAAATGATCCGAACAGCAAGATCTCGTCGTCGCTGGTGGCCACTGCACACTGCCCTTCCAAAGCGGCCGCCACGCTGTCATAAGACGTGACCGACGCGCCAAGGTTCTGCAGTGCAGCATTCAATTCGGCCACCGGACGCGCACGCGGCGAATCCAACGGCGCCACCGCCCAATGCTGGACGCTGGCATTCAATTCACCGATGACACCGTCCAGATCCTTGTCCGCCAACAGGCCGAACACCGCCAGACGCTTGCCGACCGGCGGACGCGCAGCCAGACGCCGCGCCAGATATTCCGCCGCATGCGGGTTATGGCCAACGTCCAGCAGCAGATTCAGACGCTTGCCATTCCATTCGAACGAACGACGATCAAGACGACCGACCACGCGAGTCGCCTGCAACGCCGCAACAATCTGCCCGGCATTCCATGGCAAACCGAGCAGCAGATAAGCCTGCAACGCCAGCGCGGCGTTCTCCATCGGCAGATCGAGCAAAGGCAAATCGTGCAGCTCGACGAGCTGACCCTCAGCATCGGTGCCGCGCCATTGCCAGAACTGATCCGTGATACCCAGATCGAAATCACGCCCGCGCAGGAAGAACGGGCAAGCCAGCTCGCGCGCCTTGTCCAGCAGGGGTTGTGGAGGATTCAGATCGCCGCACAGCGCGGGTTTGCCCTGACGGAAAATACCTGCCTTCTCGAAAGCCACGGATTCGCGGGTATTGCCCAGGTAATCGGCATGATCGACGCCAATGCTGGTGACCAGCGCGATATCGGCATCGACCACGTTGACCGTGTCCAGGCGCCCGCCCAGCCCGACTTCCAGCACCACCGCGTCGAGCCCGGCCTGTTGAAACAGCCAGAACGCCGCCAGGGTGCCCATTTCGAAGTAAGTCAGGGAAGTGTCGCCGCGCCCCGCCTCGACCGCTGCGAAGGCTTCGCACAACTGCGCATCAGTGGCTTCGACGCCATTGAGCTGCACCCGCTCGTTGTAACGCAACAGGTGCGGAGAATTGTAGACACCGACGTTGAGGCCCTGCGCCCGCAGCAATGAAGCCATGAAAGCGCAGGTCGAACCCTTGCCGTTGGTGCCAGTGACCGTAATCACCCGTGGCGCCGGCTGGCCCAGTCCCATGCGGGACGCTACCTGTTGCGAACGCTCCAGCCCCATGTCGATGGCCGATGGATGCAACTGTTCGAGGTAGGCGAGCCACTCGCCAAGGGTGCGCTCGGTCATACGTTGGCAGGCACCGGCGGAACGACGATCGGCTCAACAGGTGCAGCGACAAATGTCGGCGTGGGCTGACCAGTCAGCTGCGCCAACAGGTTGCCCAGACGCGGACGCAGCTCGCGACGGTCGATGATCAGGTCGATTGCACCGTGTTCCAGCAGGAATTCGCTGCGCTGGAAGCCTTCCGGCAGTTTTTCACGCACGGTCTGCTCGATTACGCGCGGACCGGCAAAGCCGATCAGGGCTTTTGGCTCGCCGACAATCACGTCACCCAGCATCGCCAGACTGGCGGAAACGCCGCCGTAGACCGGGTCGGTCAGCACGGAGATGAACGGAATGCCTTCTTCACGCAGACGCGCCAGCACAGCCGACGTCTTGGCCATCTGCATCAACGAGATCAGGGCTTCCTGCATCCGCGCACCACCGGAGGCGGAGAAGCAGACCATCGGGCAACGGTTTTCCAGCGCGTAGTTGGCGGCGCGCACAAAGCGCTCACCGACGATGGCGCCCATGGAGCCGCCCATGAAGCTGAATTCGAACGCCGAAACCACGACAGGCATGCCCAGCAGGGTGCCGCTCATGGAAACCAGCGCGTCTTTCTCGCCGGTCTGCTTCTGCGCAGCAGTCAGGCGATCCTTGTACTTCTTGCCGTCACGAAATTTCAGACGGTCAACCGGCTCCAGGTCGGCACCCAGCTCAACACGACCTTCTGCATCCAGGAAGATGTCGATGCGCGCGCGTGCCCCGATGCGCATGTGGTGGTTGCATTTAGGGCAAACGTCCAGGGTCTTTTCCAGCTCCGGACGATACAGCACGGCCTCGCAGGACGGGCATTTGTGCCACAGACCTTCAGGCACCGAGCTCTTCTTGACCTCGGAACGCATGATCGAAGGGATCAGCTTGTCTACCAACCAGTTGCTCATGCTTTCTTTCTCCAGTACCGGCGGCCCGAACGCTCTGGTTCGCGGCCCCGCGTATGCCCTTCAGCTAAATTCATGTGTGGCGATGATCGTCCGGGCTGCCGGGTCAGCGGAACTGACCTGCGCACACCCCGAAAAGACCCTCAGCCTCTTTTCTACAGAGCTGTGGACGGCGGCAGTCTGCCAGCCGTCACATCAGCGTACGGCGTTGATGAATGCACGAATCTTTGCGTGATCCTTGATGCCCTTGCTCGCCTCTACCCCGCCGCTGACATCCACCGCATACGGCCGCACCCGGGCGACCGCATCGGCGACGTTCTCCGGCGTCAGGCCGCCGGCCAGAATCAACGGCTTGCTCAAGCCTTGCGGAATCAATGACCAGTCAAACGCTTCGCCGGTTCCGCCGGGCACGCCTTCGACATAAGTGTCGAGCAGCACGCCGCTGGCACTCGGGTAGGCATCGCAGGCGGCGGCAATGTCATCGCCCGCCTTGACCCGCAAGGCCTTGATGTACGGCCGGTGCCAGCCTTCACACTCGGCAGCGGTTTCGTCGCCGTGGAACTGCAGCAGATCCAGCGGCACGGCATCGAGGATTTCCCCAAGCTCGCAGCGGCTGGCATTGACGAACAGCCCGACCGTGGTCACGAACGGCGGCAAGGCGGCGATGATCGCCCGCGCCTGCTGCACGGTCACCGCCCGGGGACTTTTGGCGTAGAACACAAAACCGATGGCATCGGCCCCGGCCTCGACGGCTGCCAACGCATCTTCCATGCGGGTAATCCCGCAAATCTTGCTGCGAACGGCTGACATGTCGATAAAAACCCCAAGGCAAATCCGAGAAAGTCCCGGATGGTAACAAATGCGTTCGAGGGCGTCAGCCGTCAAGTTCCGAGAAACCCGTAAGGAAATGTGGCCCGATGAAACGCTCGGGCAACGGGAACTCGTCGTGGTATTCGACCTGCACCAGATACAGACCGAACGGGTGCGCCGTGACGCCGCCGGAACGCCGCTCGCGACTCTCCAGCACTTCTTTCATCCACTCCACCGGCCGCTCGCCCGCACCGATGGTCATCAGCACGCCAGCGATGTTGCGAACCATGTGGTGCAGGAACGCGTTGGCGCGGATATCCAGAACGATCATTTTGCCGTGGCGGGTCACGCGCAAGTGATGCATCTTCTTGATCGGCGACTTGGCCTGGCACTGGCCAGCACGGAAGGCACTGAAATCATGGGTACCGATCAGGTACTGCGCGGCTTCGGCCATGCGCTCGACGTCCAGCGGACGGTGATTCCAGGTGATTTCTTCGTTGAGATGCGCCGGGCGGATCTGATCGTTGTAGATCACGTAGCGATAGCGTCGGGCAATCGCCTTGAATCGCGCATGGAAATGCGCCGGCATGACCTTCGCCCAACTGACGCTGATGTCGTGGGGCAGATTGATGTTGGCGCCCATGACCCAGGCCTTCAGCGAGCGGTCGACCCGGGTATCGAAATGCACCACTTGCCCGCAGGCATGCACACCGGCGTCAGTGCGCCCGGCGCATTGCAGCGAGATCGGCGAATCGGCGACCTTCGACAGGGCGTTTTCCAGGGTTTCCTGCACGGTGAGCACACCGGTGGACTGGCGCTGCCAGCCGCTGTAGCGCGAGCCCTTGTATTCAACGCCCAGCGCGACGCGGAAAAAGCCTTCGGGGGCCATTTCGGCGGCCGGGTTATCTATGTTTGCCAAGTCGGTACAGCCTGCTGATCTACAAAGGCGGGCATTATAAGGCGGCGGGACGGGGAAACCAGACCCAAACAAAAACGGCAGCCTCATGGGCTGCCGTTTTGTTTAGTGCTGAATGCCGACTCAGGCCAGATGCGAGAGCATTTCGCTCGCTTCGCTCTTCTGCTTGTCGTTACCCTCGCTGATGACTTCATTGAGGATATCCCGCGCACCGTCGTTGTCGCCCATGTCGATGTAGGCCTGAGCCAGATCGAGTTTGGTAGCGGCTTCGTCGGTGCCGGACAGGAAGTCGAAGTCATCCTCACCCAGATCATCGCCCAACGCGGCATCAGCTTCGGTGAAGCTTGGCTCGTTGATGCTACTCGACAGGCGATCCAGCTCGGCGTTGACGTCGTCCAGTTCGGCGGCGAACGCATCCGGCTCGGCAGGCGCCGCGTCCATTTCGTCAGCCAGAGACAGGTCGAAATCGGCTGGCAGTTCCAGATCGTCCTGCGGCACGTCGGCCACGGCCGGGGTGTCGACCAGCGGCAGATCCTTCACGCCTTCGTCCAGATCCAGCAGGAAATCATCGTCCGCCAGCTCGACCGGCGTAGGCGCAGGATCGGCACCGAGGTCCAGATCCAGGTCGAAGTCCGACAGGTCGTCGAGGTTTTCCTTGATGTCGGTCTGCTGTTGCAGAACCGACTCGAAGCTCAAATCGTCGTCAGTCGGGAATGCGTCCAGCTCGACCGGCGCGTCAGGCTCGACAGCAGCCACAGGTTCTACCGGCGTGATGTTGTCGAGATCGTCGAGGCTCAGGTCGAAAGCGCTGTCCAGTTCGTTATCTGCCGCAGCAGGCGCTTCAGGCTCATCGAGCAACAGCTCCTTGACGTATTCCGCGTCCAGCTCGGCAGCAATGGCCGCTGCTGCCAGGCCGCTGGCCGCGACGACCGCCATGGCCGGGAAGCGGCTTTTCAGCTCTTCGACCTTGGCGAAGTTGTCGCCATTGGCAACCAGTTGGCGCTCCTGACCGACGAAGGCATCGCGATCACCCTGGCGACCGTAAACTTCCATCAGTTTCAGACGCAGATCGCTGCGCTGCGGCTCCAGGCTCACGCCCTCCTCCAGCAACGCGGCGGCCTGGTTCAGACGACCGCCGTCGATGTGCGACTGCGCCTTGTCCAGCACGTCGTCGGAACGCTCGGCAGCCGGCGCCACCAACGGCGCGGCGATCGGCTCGGCCATTACCACCGGAGCAACCACGGCAGCGGCAGCAGGTGCCGGAGCCGGAGCCGGAGCCGGAGCCGGAGCCGGAGCCGGGGTCAGCTTGACGCTGGCGGCTGGTACTTCCAGACCTTCGAAGCTGCTTTCCGGCAGGTCGAGGTCCTGGGAGAAGGATTGCTCCTCCAGAGCACGGGCCATACGCAAGTGCTTTTCGGCTTCCTGTTGCGCCTTGCGGCGACGCGCCAGCAGCAACAGCAGGAGCAGCAGAACCACTGCACCACCACCAACCAGACCCAGCAGGATCGGATTGGTCAGCAGTTCATTGAAGTTCTTCTCGTCATCGGCGGCGGGCGTGGTTTCAACCACAGGCTCGACAACCGGCTCGACCGGGGCCGGAGCAGCAGCCTCAGGCACAGGCGCGGCCGGAGCAGCCTCTGCCGGAGTTCCCGGCGGCGTGGCAGCCAGTTCCGCGGTGATCGCCGGCACCACTGGCGCAGTGGCAGCGCCGGCTGGGGCAGCGCCCGAGCCTTCGGCCTGCATTTTCGCCAGTTGATTGTTCTTCAGCTCGATCAGGCGCTGCAGCTTGTCCAGCTGACTTTGCAGATCGGCCATGCGGCTTTTCAGTTCTTCGTTGTCGCGACGGGTGGTGTCGAGACTTTCCTGGGTCACCGCCAGTTTGTTGCTCAGGGCCTTGGCATCGCCGGCCGGCCCCTTGCCACGCGCCTTGGCGCTTTCGGCGGATACCAGGCTCAGGTTGTCCTTGGTGTTTTGCGCAGCACCGGTATTGGCGCGACCACGATTGGTCGCATCGAGCTGCTGCTGACCGGTGCCCGGTCTGGCCGCATAACGACGGCCCTGACGCCAGGCTTCGTTCTGCGCGGCCACTTCGGCAATGGCCTTGGATTGCGGTAGCGCAGTGCTTTGCACCTGATCCGGCAGACGCAGCACCTGGCCGGTTTTCAGGCGGTTGATGTTGCCGTCGATGAACGCGTCCGGATTCAGGGCCTGGATCGCCAGCATGGTCTGCTGCACCGAACCGCCGGTGCGCGCCTTGGCGGCGATGTCCCACAGGGTGTCGCGCGGCGTGGTGGTGTGGGTCGAATGCGTGGCACCGGTGGTCGGTGCGGTGATGGTTTGCGCTGGCGCCGGTTGAGCGGCAGCATCAGCGGTCTGCGGCGAGAACTTCGACGGATCCAGCAGGACGCTGTAGTCACGCAGCAGACGGCCGTTTGGCCACATCACCTGCACGAGGAATTTCACCATAGGTTCCGACAGCGGCTTGCTCGAGGTTACGCGCAGCACGCTTTTGCCGCTGGCGTTGAGCACCGGGGTGAAGGTCAGATCATTGAGGAAGGCCTGGCGATCGACGCCGGCCTTGGCGAAATCTTCCGGCGAGGCCAGGCTCGGCACCACTTCGGCAGCAGTGAGATCCTTGACATCGAGCAGCTCGATTTCCGCCACCAGCGGCTGGTTCAGGGTCGACTTCAGGGTCAGCTCCCCGAGCCCGAGGGCATGCGCCATACCGGAGGACAGCGCCGAGGCGGCCGCTATTGCTAACACCAGTTTGCGAACTTGAACCATAGCCTCTTCCTTTGTTTGAACGTTCCTCGGCGAGCGAGAAGATGTTGATTGTCGCTGCCGTAAGGCATTGCGCGCGACGACGACAGCATGCCGCGCGCGATCATTTCTTTGATGCCCCGGAAAGTCCCGGAGGGTGACACGTCATCGAGTGCTCGGGGCAAGCATAGCGCTCGCCTAGAATCAGTCGACAAATTGTTGCCAAGTATCTTTTACAGCAGGTCTTTTATCAACAACTCGGCGACCTGCACGGCGTTGAGGGCCGCACCCTTGCGTACGTTATCTGACGTCAGCCACAGATTAAGTTCCGACGGCTCGTCGACACCGGCGCGCACCCGCCCGACATAGACCACGTCCTGCCCGACCGCATCACCGACAGCAGTCGGATAATCGCCGGCCTCGACCAGCTCGATACCCTCGGCATCTTCAAGCGCAGCATTGACCTTTTCCAGGTCGACCGCGCTCGCTGACTGCAAGGTCACGCTAAAGCTATCGCCAAAAAACACCGGGGCTTGAATGCAAGTCGCGGAAATCTTTAAAGAAGGCTGCGCCAGCACCTGACGCAGTTCGCGCACCAGGCGCTTTTCCAGCAGCGTATGGCCTTGCGCATCCGGCGTACCGACCTGGGCCAGTACGTTGAATGCCACCTGCCGATCAAAGAATTTCGGCTCCAGCGGACGCAGATTCAACAGTTCAGCGGTCTGGCGCGCCAGCTCGGAGACTGCTTCGCGCCCCTGAGCGGAAATGGCCAGACTGGCGGTGACATGCACGTATTGCAGCTCGATCAGCTCGCGCAATGGCGCCAGCACCACGGCCAGCGCAGTGGCCGACGGGCTCGGGCTGCTGACCTGAAACGGCGCTTTCAGACCGGCCAACACCTCGACATTGGCTTCCGGCACCACTTGCGGGGCCTGGTCGGCCGGCAAGGCACCGGACAGATCGATCAGTGAACAACCCGCGGCATGAGCGCGAGCCGCGTAACTCAGGGTGACCGCAGGCCCCGCGGTAAAGAAAACCAGTTTGACCTTGGCGAAGTCGAACTCATCGACCTCACGCACCCGCACATTCTTGCCACGATACGACACTGAGCTGCCAGCCGATTCGCTGCTGGCCAACAGATGCAGTGTGCCAACCGGGAAGTCGCGCTCTTCGAGAATCTGCACAAGCGTTTCGCCGACAGTACCGGTGGCGCCGATCACGGCAATATCAAGGGTCTGGGTCATGTTGCTACCTCTGGCGAAACGGGGGAGCGGCACTTTACCGGGTGAGTCGCACACAGGCAATTCGCGCCCGCCGCGAAGAGCGGACGCGGAGCGTCCATGGCTGCATTTCCCACACAGAGCGTGGGAACGATCAACAGGTACAAAAAAACCCGCGCCTCTTGCAAGGCGCGGGTTCTTTCATTGCGTCAAGCGATCAACGCTCCAGCAGGATCCGCAGCATGCGGCGCAGCGGTTCGGCAGCGCCCCACAGCAGTTGGTCGCCGACGGTGAAGGCACCGACGAATTGCGAACCCATGTTCAGCTTGCGCAGACGACCGACCGGTACGTTCAGCGTGCCGGTGACTTTCGTCGGGCTCAGCTCCTGCATGCTGATTTCACGGTTGTTCGGTACCAGCTTGACCCAAGGGTTGTGCTGGCTGATCAACCCTTCGATGTCGGCGATCGGCACATCCTTGTTCAGCTTGATGGTCAGCGCCTGGCTGTGGCAACGCATGGCGCCGATGCGCACGCAGATGCCGTCGACCGGGATCGGACTCTTGAAGCGGCCGAGGATCTTGTTGGTTTCGGCCTGGGCCTTCCACTCTTCACGGCTCTGGCCATTCGGCAGTTCCTTGTCGATCCAAGGGATCAGGCTGCCGGCCAGCGGCACGCCGAAGTTTTCGGTCGGGTATGCGTCGCTGCGCATGGCTTCGGCCACACGACGGTCGATGTCGAGAATCGCGCTGGCCGGATCGGCCAGTTGATCGGCGACAGCGGCGTGGGTCGCCCCCATCTGCTTGATCAGTTCACGCATGTTCTGCGCGCCGGCACCCGAGGCCGCCTGATAGGTCATGGCGCTCATCCACTCGACCAGACCGGCCTCGAACAAGCCGCCCAGGCCCATCAGCATCAGGCTGACGGTGCAGTTGCCGCCGATGTAGTTCTTGGTGCCCGCGTCGAGCTGCTGGTCGATGACCTTGCGGTTGACCGGGTCGAGGATGATGACGGCGTCGTCGTTCATCCGCAGGCTCGAGGCCGCGTCGATCCAGTAACCCTGCCAGCCGGCTTCGCGCAGCTTGGGGAATACTTCGCTGGTGTAGTCGCCGCCCTGGCAGGTCAGGATCACGTCGAGGGTCTTCAGCTCTTCAATGCTGTAAGCGTCCTTGAGCGGAGCAATGTCCTTGCCCACGGACGGGCCTTGGCCACCGACATTGGAAGTGGTGAAAAACACCGGCTCGATAAGATCGAAATCCTGCTCTTCCAGCATCCGCTGCATGAGCACGGAACCGACCATGCCGCGCCAACCGATCAGACCTACACGTTTCATCGCAACTACACCTTCTTGAAAAGTGGGCCGCTGCTTTGTATTGAATTTCGCAGCGGGCCCGAGAGATTACAGATTCCGCAGCGCGGCGACTACTGCGTCACCCATTTCCTGCGTACCGACTTTAGTGCAACCGGTCGAAAAGATGTCGCCGGTGCGCAGGCCTTGATCCAGCACCACGCTGACCGCTTTCTCGATGGCATCCGCCGCTTCGTGCAGATTGAAGCTGTAACGCAGCATCATCGACACCGACAGGATGGTCGCCAGCGGGTTGGCGATGCCTTGGCCGGCGATGTCCGGTGCCGAACCGTGGCAAGGCTCGTACATGCCCTTGTTGTTGGCGTCCAGCGAGGCCGACGGCAGCATGCCGATGGAGCCGGTGAGCATCGACGCTTCGTCGGACAGAATGTCGCCGAACATGTTGTCGGTGACGATCACGTCGAACTGCTTCGGTGCCCGCACCAGTTGCATGGCGGCGTTGTCGACGTACATGTGACTCAGTTCGACTTCAGGGTAATCCTTGGCCACCTGCTCGACCACTTCACGCCACAACTGGCTGGACGCCAGCACGTTGGCCTTGTCCACCGAGCACAGCTTCTTGCCGCGGACCATGGCCATGTCGAAACCGACACGGGCGATGCGGCGGATTTCGCTTTCGCTGTACGGCAGCGTGTCGTAGGACTGGCGCTCGCCGTTTTCCAGGGTGCGAGTGCCGCGCGGCGCACCGAAATAGATGCCGCCGGTCAGCTCACGGACGATCAGGATGTCCAGGCCGGAAACGATTTCCGGCTTCAGGCTCGAAGCGTCAGCCAGTTGCGGGTAAAGGATCGCCGGACGCAGGTTGCCGAACAGGCCCAGTTGCGCACGGATTTTCAGCAGGCCGCGCTCAGGGCGGATGTCACGTTCGATGGTGTCCCATTTCGGGCCGCCCACGGCGCCCAGCAGCACGGCATCGGCAGCGCGAGCGCGATCGAGCGTTTCGTCGGCCAGCGGCACGCCATGCTTGTCGATGGCGGCGCCACCGATCACGTCATGGCTCAGCTCGAAACCCAGGCTGTACTTGTCGTTGGCCAGCTCCAGCACCTTGACCGCTTCGGCCATGATTTCCGGACCAATACCGTCGCCTGGGAGAATCAGAATCTGCTTGCTCATGCTTTCCTCGTGTCTTCAATCGGTGCGCCATCGACTGGCGCGCCCGGAAAAATGCTTGTCGTTCTAAGTTTATTTCTCGGCCCAGAGCACCAGTACATCTGTACTGAACGATCCATCGGCCTCAATCTCAAAATATTCGCGCACTTCGTTGCCCATCGATTGCTGCAACTGGCGGATCGCGGCGCGCATCACTTCTGGCGTGCGCATGCGCTCGACCCAGCTGCTGTACTCCAGACGCAGGCGCTGACGCGTGGTGCTGCGTGTGTGCAGACCGGCCTCGCTGACCTGGCGCAACCACTCACCGGCCGAATAATCGCGCACATGACTGGTGTCGCGCAGCACTTCGACGCTCTGCAGATAGGTGTCGAACAGCGGACTGCCCGGCGACAGCACATCAATGAATGCCGCCACGCCGCCCGGTTTCAGCACCCGGCGCACTTCGCGCAAGGCCACGCCGAGGTCGCTCCAGTGGTGCGCCGAATAGCGGCTGAACACGAAGTCGAATTCGCCATCGGCAAACGGCAGACGCTCGGCGGCGCCGTTGACCGTGGACACGTTGCTCAATCCGCGATCAACGGCAGCGGCGGCGACCACGTCGAGCATCTGCTGCGACAGGTCGTACGCGACCACTTCCTTCACCAACGGAGCAACGTGAAAACTCACGTGCCCGGCGCCGCAACCCAGATCCAGCACCCGCGCCTCGCCCTGCCCCGCCAGCTCAGCCTGCAGCAGCGCAAATTCAGTGCCTTGAGCGTGAACGGCGCTGCTCAGGTAGGCGGCGGCCTGCTCACCGAATTGCTTTTGTACAACCTGACTGTGGGCGGTGCTGGTCATGGTCACATCCTGATTCCTATGTTGTTTGAACTGCCCTTTTCGCGAGCAAGCTCGCTCCCACAGGGGAATGCACTTCAAATGTGGGAGCGGGCTTGCCCGCGAAGGGGCCAGCCCTGACTACATCATCTCGAATCAATCACGCGTCGCGGAACAACCACGGCTGGCTCGCGCGATGCCGGGCTTCAAACGCGGCAATCGCATCGCCGTCCTGCAGGGTCAGGCCGATGTCGTCCAGGCCATTGAGCAGGCAGTGTTTGCGGAAGGCATCGATCTCGAAGCGATAGACCTTGCCGTTCGGGCTGGTCACGGTCTGCTCTTGCAGATCGATCTGCAACTGATAGCCCGGCTCGGCCTCGACCTGCTTGAACAGCTCGTCGACCTCTGCGTCGCTCAGGATGATCGGCAGCAAACCGTTCTTGAAGCTGTTGTTGAAGAAGATGTCGGCGTAGCTCGGCGCGATGATGCTGCGGAACCCGTATTCTTCCAGCGCCCACGGCGCGTGCTCACGGCTGGAACCGCAACCGAAGTTCTCGCGGGCCAGCAACACGCTGGCGCCTTGATAACGCTCGGCGTTGAGCACGAATTCCTTGTTCAGCGGGCGCTTGGAGTTGTCCTGATACGGCTGACCCACATCGAGGTAACGCCACTCGTCGAACAGGTTCGGGCCGAAGCCGGTGCGCTTGATCGATTTCAAGAACTGCTTCGGGATGATCTGGTCGGTGTCGACGTTGGCACGATCCAGAGGTGCGACAAGGCCGGTGTGCTGGGTAAAAGCTTTCATGCTGCGCTCCTCAGATCAATTCACGAACGTCGATGAAACGACCGTTCACCGCCGCCGCAGCGGCCATGGCCGGGCTGACGAGGTGGGTACGGCCACCGGCGCCCTGACGGCCTTCGAAGTTACGGTTGGAGGTCGACGCACAGTGCTCGCCGGACTCCAAACGGTCCGGGTTCATCGCCAGGCACATCGAGCAACCCGGCTCGCGCCACTCGAAACCGGCTTCCAGGAAAATCTTGTCCAGACCTTCGGCTTCAGCCTGTGCCTTCACCAGACCCGAACCCGGCACCACGATGGCCTGTTTGATGGTCGACGCAACTTTGCGGCCCTTGGCGATCACCGCGGCAGCGCGCAAATCTTCGATGCGCGAGTTGGTGCAGGAGCCGATGAATACGCGATCGAGCTGAATGTCGGTGATCGCCTGATTGGCGGTCAGACCCATATATTTCAAGGCGCGGACGATTGAGTCGCGTTTGACCAGATCCATTTCCTTGGCCGGGTCCGGCACGTTCTGATCAACGGCCAAGACCATTTCCGGCGAAGTGCCCCAGCTGACCTGCGGCTTGATCTGCGCGGCGTCGAGCTCGACCACGGTGTCAAAATGCGCGTCGGCGTCGGACACCAGATCTTTCCAGGACTCGACCGCCAGATCCCACTCGGCGCCTTTCGGTGCGAACGGACGACCCTTGACGTAATCCACCGTCTTCTGGTCCGCCGCTACCAGACCCACGCGGGCGCCGGCTTCGATGGACATGTTGCAGATGGTCATGCGGCCTTCGATCGACAGATCACGGATCGCGCTGCCGGCGAACTCGATGGCATGGCCGTTACCGCCAGCCGTGCCGATCTTGCCAATGACGGCGAGGACGATGTCCTTGGCGGTCACGCCGAACGGCAGCTGGCCTTCGACGCGCACCAGCATGTTCTTCATTTTCTTGGCGACCAGGCACTGGGTGGCGAGTACGTGCTCGACCTCGGAAGTGCCAATACCGTGAGCCAGGGCGCCGAACGCGCCGTGAGTCGAGGTGTGCGAGTCGCCGCAGACCACGGTCATGCCCGGCAAGGTCGCGCCCTGCTCCGGGCTGATCACGTGGACAATGCCCTGTCGCACGTCATTCATCTTGAACTCGACGATGCCGTATTCATCGCAGTTGTCATCGAGGGTCTGAACCTGCAAACGCGAGACCTGGTCGGCAATGGCTTCGATGCCGCCCTTGCGCTCCGGGGTGGTCGGTACGTTGTGGTCCGGGGTGGCGATGTTGGCATCGATGCGCCACGGCTTGCGCCCGGCCAGACGCAGGCCTTCGAAGGCCTGCGGCGAGGTCACTTCGTGAATGATGTGACGATCGATATAGATCAGCGCCGAGCCATCGTCGCGCTGCTTGACCAAATGCGAATCCCAGAGCTTGTCGTAGAGCGTTTTGCCGGCCATCAGACGGTTCCTCATCAGCTTGTTTCTATGCCCTGGGCTTATCAATAACCCTTTGGCTTGTGAGGCCGATCCTATGGGGTTAGATTAAATAACTCAAATTCATATTTTTTATGCTTTGGATAACCAGCTGGAATACAAACATGGACCTGGCCAACCTCAACGCTTTTATCGCGATTGCCGAAACCGGAAGCTTCTCCGGCGCCGGTGAACGCCTGCACCTGACGCAACCGGCCATCAGCAAACGCATCGCCGGGCTGGAGCAGCAATTGAATGTGCGACTGTTCGACCGGCTCGGTCGTGAAGTGGGCCTGACCGAGGCCGGCCGCGCCTTGCTGCCACGGGCTTATCAGATTCTCAACGTGCTCGATGACACCCGCCGCGCCCTGACCAACCTGACCGGCGAAGTCACGGGCCGCCTGACCCTGGCCACCAGTCACCACATCGGTCTGCACCGCTTGCCGCCCTTATTAAGGGAATACACTCGCCGCTACCCACAGGTTGCGCTGGATATTCAGTTCCTCGATTCGGAAGTGGCCTACGAAGAAATTCTTCACGGCCGGGCGGAACTGGCGGTCATCACGCTCGCGCCGGAACCACATACGCTGGTCAAGGCCACGCCGGTCTGGGATGACCCGCTGGATTTCGTGGTCGCCCCCGAACATTCATTGATCAGCAACGGCGCCGTCACATTGGCGGACATTGCCGGTCATCCGGCAGTTTTCCCCGGCGGCAATACCTTTACCCACCACATTGTCCAACGGCTGTTCGAGGCTCAGGGCCTGACGCCGAACATCGCGATGAGCACCAACTACCTGGAAACCATCAAGATGATGGTGTCGATCGGTCTGGCGTGGAGCGTTTTGCCGCGCACGATGCTCGATGAACAGGTGGCGCGCATACCTTTACCGGGCATACAGCTCCGTCGCCAGCTAGGCTATATCCTGCACACTGAAAGGACGCTGTCGAATGCTGCACGGGCATTTATGGCCCTGCTGGACGCTCAAATCGATCTGCCAGGGACTCTCGGCTAACTTGTGCTACTCCTATAGAGCTGCCGTCCCTGTGCCAAACGCCCACATCAGCTCAAGGCCCCTTAACAATGCCGAAATCTGTTGACCGTATTCCGCCGATGCCGCGTATTCAGGCCATTGATCCACGGCGTTCCGAGCAGAGCTGGGAGAGCGCGCCGCAATTGCTCGCGGCGCTCAACGGCGCTCGGCTTGGTGCCTGGTATTGGGATATCGAGCGCGGGCAGATCAGCTGGTCGCGCGGCACTCAGGCCCTGTTCGGCTTCGACCCGCGGCAACCGCTGCCCGAAGACCTGGAATACCTCGACTTGTTGCCGCCGGAAGACCGGGCGAAAACCATTCGCGCCTTCCACGCGGTCATCGCCGGCGCGCCGCTGGAACAGGCGATGCATCACCGCATCCGCTGGCCCGACGGCAGCCTGCACTGGCTGGAGATCAACGGCAGCCTGCTGCCGGACAAACACGGCCGGCCCCGAATGATCGGGGTCATCCGAGAAATCACCCACCAAAGGCAAAGGGAACAGGCGCTCAGCAGCTCTGAAAAACGTTTCGCCACGCTGTTTCACCTGTGCCCGAACATGGTGCTGCTGACCCGTCAGGAAGACGGCCTGATCAGCGAGGCCAACCAGTATTTCGAAAGCTTGTTCGGCTGGCCGGTGCAGAGCGCCATCGGTCGCACCACCCTGGAGCTGGGCCTGTGGGTCCATCCCGAACAACGGGCGGAGCTGGTCAAGAAAACCAAGGCCAAGGGCGAACTGATCAGCATGGAGGTGCAGTTCCGCGCCAGCAACGGCCAGATCCACGACGGCATCCTCAGCGCGCAAAAGGTCGAACTGGAAGGCCAGCCGTACCTGCTCAGCACCTTTCTCGACACCACCGAACGCAAGGCCGCCGAGCATGCCCTGAAGGACAGTCAGGAACGCCTCGACCTGGCGCTGGATTCGGCACAGCTCGGCACCTGGGACTGGCACATTCCCAGCGGCATGCTCTACGGCTCGGCCCGGGCCGCGCAATTGCACGGTCTTGAGCCGAAACCATTTCATGAATCGTTCGAAGAATTCTTCGAGGGCGTCCCCGGCGAAGAGCGCGACAGCATGCGCGACGCCTATCGCAGCCTGCGCGAAGGCCCGGCGGGCAATTATCAGCTGACTTACCGCGTGCAACTGCCGGATGGCAGCTCGCGCTACCTGGAAAGCCGCGCCCGCCTCTATCGCGACGACAACGGTGTACCGCTGCGGATGGCCGGCACCCTGCTGGACATCACCGATCAGGTCGAGCGCGAACAACGACTGGTGGCTTCGGAAGAGAAATTCGCCACGCTGTTCCAGGTCAGTCCCGACCCGATATGCGTGACGCGCCAGGAAACCGGGGAATTCATCGAGATCAATTCCAGCTTTTCCCAGACTTTCGGCTGGAGCACCAGCGATGTGATCGGCCATACCGCCGAAGAAATCGGCCTGTGGGACGCCTCGGCGAAAAGTCTGCAACGCATCGAACGGGTGATCCGCGAACAGGGCCTGAGCAATGTCGCGATCATCGTCCAGCACAAAGACGGCCAGTCGCTGACCTGCGTGATTTCCAGCCGCCAGATCAGCGTTGGCAACCAGCCGTGCATCGTCACCACATTGCGCGACATTACTCAGCAACAGCGCTCGGAAGCGGCACTCAAGGCCAGTGAAGAGAAATTCGCCAAGGCGTTTCACTCAAGCCCCGACGCCATCACCATCACCGAACGCGACACCGGGCGCTATCTGGAGGTCAATGACGGTTTCTGCCGCCTGACCGGTTACCGCGCCGACGAAGTGGTGGGTAAAACCGTGTATCAGATCGGCATCTGGGCCGAGGAAAAACAGCGTTCGGCGCTGCTCGCCGAACTTCAGATCAAGGGCCGCGTGCATCATCAGGAAATGCTCGGGCGCAACAAGCGCGGCGAGATACTGACGGTGGAAGTCTCGGTCGAACCGATCACCCTCAATGAAACCGCCTGCCTGTTGCTCACGGCCCGGGATGTCAGCCTGCTGAAGAACGCCGAGGCGCAGATCCGCCACCTGGCCTATCACGATCCGCTGACCAACCTGCCCAACCGCGCGCTGCTGATGGATCGACTGAGCCAGCAGATCGCCCTGCTCAAGCGCCACAACCTGCGCGGCGCGCTGCTGTTTCTCGATCTGGATCACTTCAAGCACATCAACGACTCACTGGGTCACCCGGTCGGCGACACGGTGCTGAAAATCATCACCGCGCGCCTTGAAGCCAGCGTGCGCATGGAAGACACCGTGGCGCGACTGGGTGGCGATGAATTCGTGGTGTTGCTCAGTGGTCTGGAAGGCACGCGTAATGAAGTCAGCGCCCAGGTGCGCGAGCTGGCCGACACCATTCGCGAGTTGCTGTCGGAGCCGATGTTCCTCGACGGCCAGCGCCTGCAAGTGACGCCGAGCATCGGCGTGGCGCTGATTCCCGATCACGGCTCGACGCCGACCGATCTGCTCAAACGTGCCGACATTGCGCTGTACCGCGCCAAGGATTCCGGACGAAATACCACGCAGATGTACCACAACACCATGCAGAAAGCGGCCAGCGAACGGCTGCGCATGGAGACCGACCTGCGCCTGGCGCTGTCCCGGGGTGAATTCGACGTTCATTACCAACCGCAGATCGACGCCCGGGACAATCGCATCATCGGCGCTGAAGCCCTGGTGCGCTGGAACCACCCGGAACTCGGCGCGCAATCGCCCGCCGAATTCATCAAGGTCCTGGAGGACAGCGGGCTGATTCTGGAGGTCGGCACCTGGATCCTCGATGAGGCGTGCGAAGCTTTCAAGCAATTGATCGCCGAACAGCTGATCGATCCTCTGGCCTTCACCCTGTGCGTGAACATCAGCCCCCGGCAGTTCCGCCAGAACGACTTCGTCGAGCGCATCGAGCACAGCATGAGCAGCCACGGCCTGCCCTGCTCACTGCTGAAACTGGAAATTACCGAAGGCATCGTCATCCAGAACCTGGAAGACACCATCAGCAAAATGCGTCGCCTGAAAAAACTCGGCGTGAGCTTTGCCATGGACGATTTCGGCACCGGCTATTCATCGCTGACCTACCTGAAGCGATTGCCGGTGGACACGCTGAAGATCGATCAATCGTTTATCCGTGACGCCACCAGCGACCCCAACGACGCCGAAATCATCCGCGCCATTGTCGCCATGGCCCGCAGCCTGGAACTGGAAGTGATCGCCGAAGGCGTGGAAACCCCGGAACAGCTGGCCTTCCTGCAGGGGCTGGGTTGCCATTTGTATCAGGGTTATCTGCACAGCCGGCCGTTGCCGCTGGAGGGGTTGAAAGGATTGCTGGAATGACGGTGTCTAGTCCTGAAATAGGTTTACACCTGTTTCAGCCTCAAAACGCCCGATGCACCGCATCGGGTGTTTTGTATTTCAGCGACAGATGAGGCCGCTCGT
>NZ_NEJJ01000025.1:0-80959 GCF_002113045.1 Pseudomonas sp. B26(2017)
GTAAACTTGCTCGGGTCGTATTCGCACTACTAAAGGGGCAGAGCGAATACCAGCCGAAAGCAAGTTGAGGGTTTCCCCTAAACCATAGAATCTCCCACAGTTGTACTGCGTTGCTCACGAATCCGGTGTGGGAGCGAGCTTGCTCGCGAAAGGGCCAGCACACTCACCACAAAGTTCCGGCGCTTATTTTTTCTTCAGGCAATCACTCATGAACGCCTTGCGCGCGTCGCCGGTCAGGGCCTTGGTCTTGGCGTCGGCATTGCAGGTCTTCATCTTTTCCTGCTGCGGGGTCAGGGTCTTGGCGTCATTGGCGGCCGGGGCGGCCTTGAGGCAATTGCTCATGAAGGCTTTGCGCTCGTCGCCCTTGAGGCTCTTGGCCGTGGCGTCGGCGTTGCAGGTGGTCATTTTGTTCTGTTGCGCCGTGGCGGCGAAACCCTGGGAGCACAGCAGCAGACCGATCATCAACAAAGGGACACGCAGCATCTTCATGGAGTTTTCTCCTTGTCGCCGCATCGATGGATACGGCCTCCGGCTGAGTGTAGTCAAAGCTTGTTACACCTTCCTGCTCTCCAGGTGACTGCGCCGGTATTGCTCCGGGGTACATCCGGCCTGCCGGGCGAACATGGCGATGAAGGCCGAGCCGCTGCTGTAACCGAGATCGAAGGCGATTTCCTGCACGCTGCGCGCCGACTCCAGCGCCTCGATTGCCGCCAGATAACGCAGCCGCTGGCGCCATTCGCCGAAACTCATTCCCAACTCCCGCACAAATTGCCGGGCCAGGGTGCGTTCGCTGACATGCACCTGCGCCGCCCAGTGCGCCAGCGGCTGGTTGTTGCCGGGCTCGGCCTGCAGGGTTTCGAGGATGGTCAGCAAGCCGGGGCTGCTGGCGTAAGGCAAATAGCATTGGTGAACCGGCGCCTGACGCAGCTGATCCACCAGTACCTGAGCCAGTCGCTGGTCGGCCTCGAACGCGGGAATCTTCACATCACGGGCGGCGAAGTCCTTGAGGATCGCCTTGAGGATGTCGCTGATTGCCAGGGTGCAGGCCTGCGCCGGCAAGTCGGAACACACCCCCGGCGCCAGACACACCGCCCGATAGTTGACCGGCTGATGGCTGTAGAAACTGTGCTCGACCTGCGGCGGCACCCACACTGCGTATTGTGGCGGCGACATGAAGCGGCTGCCGTCGACATCCATGTGCAGCACACCGTGGGCCGCGTACTCCAGCGTGCCCCACGGATGGCGGTGCGGCGCGGCGTATTCATGAGCGTTGAAGTCGGCGTAGCGGAAATACACCGCCGACGGCAGTTCGCTGAAATCCAGCAGGTCGATGTGCTTACTGTTCATGCTGTCCGGAATCAGGGGCGGGTTGTCCGGTTCGCAGTATAGGCCTGTATCCAGACAGAGGATAATCAGCGTTCATCAACGTACTGGTTTCTCTTCCCATGCAATACGCGTTTCCCCTGCTGGCGATTTTCATCTGGGCCGGCAACACCGTGATCAACAAGCTCGCAGTCGGTGCAATTTTCCCCGCCGAGATCGGCTTCTACCGCTGGTTGCTCGCCGGCCTGCTGTTCACGCCGTTCATGCTGAAAAAGGTGATCGCGCACTGGCCGCAGATCCGCCCGAATCTGGGCAGGATCTTCATCCTCGGCGTGCTCGGCATGGCGGTCTACCAGAGCCTGGCCTACTTCGCCGCGACCCTGACCAGCGCCACCAATATGGGCATCATCCTGTCACTGATGCCGTTGATGTCGCTGGCCATGGCGATCATCAGCCTCGGCCAGCGCCTGACCGCCGGCGCATTGGTCGGTGCGGTGCTGTCATTCGCCGGCGTGCTGGTGGTGGTGTCGTCCGGCAGCCTCGGCGCACTGCTGCAACATGGCGTTAACCTGGGTGACGCGATGATGCTGATCGCCACCCTCGCCTACGCGATCTACAGCACCCTGCTGAAAAAATGGCAGCTGCGCCTGCCGCCACTGGTGTTGCTGTATTTGCAGGTGCTGGTGGCGGTGGTGGTGCTGTTTCCGCTGTATGCCGTTTCACCGAAGACCGGCCTGACCCTGCAGAACATTCCACTGGTGCTCTACGCGTGCCTGCTGGCCTCTATGCTCGCGCCGCTGGCGTGGATGCAGGCCGTGCAGCGCCTGGGGCCGAGCCGGACCACGCTGTTCTTCAACCTGCTGCCGCTGATCACCGCACTGATTGCAGCGGTGGTGCTGAAGGAACAGCTGGCGATGTATCACCTGGTCGGTGGCTTGCTGACGCTGGGGGGTGTGGTTCTTTCCGAGCGCTGGACCACTGTCCTCGGCCGCAAACTCAGCGTCGCCTGATCCGGCCTCTTCGCGAGCAAGCTCGCTCCCACAGGGGAACGCATTCCAAATGTGGGAGCGAGCTTGCTCGCGAAGAACGATAACTCGGTTTAACGGTTAAACCCCGGCGGCTTTCAACCGCGCGGCATGCTCGACAAACAGCCGCACCGGGTCCGCGCCTTTGCCGACCAGACCCAGTGACTGGTTGACGATGTCGAAGTGATCCATCGGGTAGTCATCGCCGATGACCGTGCCCAGGTGCGAGCTGTAGCGTCCGACCATACCGTCGCACTGCCCCGGTTCGCGCACGAAGGTTTTGGCGAACAACCGGCAACTGCGGTTGGTGCCGTCAAACAGGTTGCCGCCGCGATCGGTCTTGCCCGGCTGCAACGTGCCGGACCACGAGTAATAACGCACACCGTTGACCTCTTCCGCCCCGTGCCCACCCCAGGTTTGCGGCAGGCCCTGTGGATAACGCTGGTTGAACAGCGCCACGCCTTCGGTGGTCAGGGAATGGTGCGAGGCGTGGATATCCACCGGCAGTTTCGGCCCGTGGTAGCCGGTTTCCAGCAGCGCCATCAGCCAGCCGACAAAACGCAACAGCGCCTCAAGGACTCGGCCCTTGGCGCTGTCCGCCGGGTAATGCTTCGCCAGATAGTCGGCCAGTTCCGAACCGTGATTGGGCCCGGCCACCGACGTGACTGAAGCCACCAGATCCGGACGTTTGGCCGCCGCATAACGCGCCGTCAGCGAGCCCTGGCTATGGCCGAACAGATTGACCTTGGCCGCGCCGGTCTCACGGAGAATTTCATCGATGCGCGTCAGCAACTGCTCGCCGCGCACTTCGGTGGAATTGAGCGGCGACACCTGCACCGCAATCACCGTCGCACCACCCCGGCGCAACGCCTTGATGATCCCGTACCAGTACGGGTACAGCACCAGACGGATAAAACCGAGCATTCCCGGCACCAGCACCAGGGGATAACGCGTGGCCGAATCTTGCGACATGGGCAAACATCCTTGTGGTCGGTAAGTGGATGCAGGGCGTGCAAAACGCCCGCCAAGCATCCTCCTCGATGATGACAACTCCACGACCAGCCTACTTCAGCCCCACTACCCCCGCCACAATCAGCCCCACCGACAGCAACTTCACCAGCGTCAGGCTCTCACCCAGCAGGGCAAAACCGAGAAACACCGTGCCGAGCGAACCGATGGCGGTCCAGACCGGATAAGCGATGCTCACCGGCAACTCGCGCATCGCCAGGGTCAGGAAGTACACCCCGCCCACCGCCGCAACCACAGTGATCAGCGACGGCCACAGCCGGGTGAAACCTTCGGCGTACTTCATGCCCATGGCGAAGGTGACCTCGAACCCCGCCGCGATCAGCAGAAACAGCCAGGCCACCTAGAACTCCCGGGCCAGGTCGAGCAAGCGCTGCTCGGCCTCGGCCACCGACACCGCGAAGGTGCGCTCGGCGGATTCCTCGCCCTCGGCGGCGACCACCGTGACGTCGTTGATGCCGATGAAACCCAGCGCCGTGCGCAACCATGGATCGGCGTGATTCAGCGCCTCCAGCTCCCCGCCCGGGCCGAATCCGAAACCACCGCGACTGGTAACGATCAGCGCCTTCTTGCCGTGCAACAGCGGCGTGTACTGGGCGATGCCGTTGTCCAGCGTATGGTCGAACGTCAGGCCCAGACGCACGATCTGATCGACCCAGGCCTTGAGGCCGCTGGGCACGTTGAAGTTGTACATCGGCGTGGAAATCAACAGCAGATCATGATCGAACAACTCGCCCACCAGTTGATCGCTGAGGGCCAGATCGGCCTGCATCGTCAGCGGCCGTGCTTCGGGCTCCGGATAAAACGCCGCCGCGACAAACGCTTCATTCACGGCCGGAATCAGCGCCCGCCCGACTTCACGGCGGGTGACCTGAGCCTGTGGATGACGGACTTGCCAGGCGCTGAGAAAACTTTCCGCCAGGCGCCGCGAATGGGAACGCTCACCGCGTGGGCTGGCATGGATCGCAAGAATCTTGCTCATCTGAATCTCCTCGGGGCTAGACTTGAGTGACTGTGTGGCGCCAGATTGCAGCGCTCATGTCATCGGCTCAAATGAGCAAAAATCAGTCGGGATGAATTTATTTCATCCATGGAGCGTTCATGTTCGCTGCCTTGCCCCTGACCGCCCTGCGCGCGTTCGAATCCGCCTCACGCCTGTTGAGCTTCAAGGCGGCCGCCGAAGAACTGGCGGTGACGCCGACGGCGATTTCCCATCAAATCCGCTCGCTGGAGGACTGGCTCGGCGTGGCGCTGTTCGAACGCCTGCCGCGCCAGGTGCGCCTGACCGAGGGTGGCGAGCGGCTGTTTCGCAGCCTGCACGGCGCGTTTCTGGAAGTGGCGCAAAGCGTCGACACGCTGCGTCCGCAACGCAGCGGCAGCAACCTGACGCTGTCGACCACCGCCGCGTTCGCTGCGCTGTGGCTGGTGCCGCGACTGGGGCGGTTTTATGCCAAGCACCCGAACATCAATGTGCGACTGGACACCCACTGCGAAGTCATCGACCTGCATCAGGACGCCAGCGTCGATCTGGTGCTGCGCTACAGCCTCGACGACTACCCGAACCTCTACGGGTTGTGCCTCTTCGATGAATCGTTCGGCGTGTACGGCTCGCCGGAACAGGTGGCACTGGCCGCCCGTCGCACCCCGGCGCTGATCAGCGTGCGCTGGCACAACTCGAAGCTCTATGCCCACGGCTGGGAAGCGTGGTGCACACAATCAGGCGAGAACTGGTTGAATCAGCACCCGGCCGTCCGCGAATACGACGAAGAGCATTACGCCCTGCAAGCGGCCATCGCCGGGCAAGGGCTGGTGCTGGCGAGCAACATTCTGGTGTCGGAGAGCGTCGCCAATGGTTTGCTGGTGCCGTACAAGGGTGAAGTGCAGGTCGACGGTGCCGGTTACAGCGCCCTCTGTGTACCGGGCCGTGAGCGGCATCCACCGGTGAAAGCGTTTTTTGCCTGGCTGCGCGAAGAAGCACAGCTGTCCGGGCATGTCCCGCGCTGAATCCGACAAAACTTTTTGCGGTGTTTATCACTCACAACCAGGTAACGATCACGTCAGCAGAACGTGACGCCAATTGGATTAGCCTCCAGGAGACTGAAATGAGTGACCTGCATTTGTCTGATGTTCAAACCCTGCGCGAGCGCGCACGCCAGCATGTGGAAAATGGCGCGGTGACCGAAAGCTACAGCGCCAACCGTGAAGAAGTGCTGCGCCTGCTCAACGAATCGCTGGCCACTGAACTGGTCTGCGTCCTGCGCTACAAGCGCCACTACTTCATGGCCAACGGCCTGAAAGCCAACGTCGCCGCCGACGAATTCCTTGAGCACGCCACTCAGGAAGCCGAACATGCCGACCGTCTCGCCGAGCGCATCGTGCAACTGGGCGGTGAGCCTGAGTTCAACCCTGACCTGCTGTCGAAGATGTCCCACGCGCAATACGTGGCCGGCAACACCTTGAAGGAAATGGTTTACGAAGACTTGGTGGCCGAGCGGATCGCCATCGACAGCTATCGCGAGATCATCCAGTACATCGGTGAAAAGGATCCGACCACGCGCCGGATCTTCGAAGACATCCTGGCTCAGGAAGAAGAGCATGCGGATGACATGGCGGATATTCTGAAAGACCTCTAATCCCCGCTAACCCCACCGACCGATCGTTCCCACGCTCTGCGTGGGAATGCCGCCATGGACGCTCTGCATCCGCTGTTGGGACGCGGAGCGTCCCGGGATGCATTCCAGAGCGTGGGAACGATCTGAGTTGCAGCAATTACTTGGTGGGTTTGACAGTTGCTGGCGCCTTGCCCGCCTTCATCTGCTCCAGCAACGGCGCGCACTGGTTAGGCTCGCCACCGCTCGGCGCCACCAGCGCCAGCAGCCCCGCCGCCGGCGCAGCGATCACACCCAGCGCCACCATCCCTGCTCCGCGCAACATCAGCGGCACGGCTTTGACCCCGGCATCCGGCTTGATGAACTTGCCGCGTACATAGAGCGGCGAACGCAGGGAAATCAGGCGCCAGCCCTTGGATTCCGGGGTCACGGTCAGATCCAGTTGCTCGGTCGCCATGTTCGCCGTGCCGTCGATGTAGATGATCGCGTTCTCGGTATCGAACACAAACAGCCGCGTGCTCGCCAGGCCGGTCTTGATATCGAAGTCCGCCGCCGCGCAGTTGATCTTCACTTCCTTGTCGCCAAAGATCTTGCCGACCACGTAGTTGCCGACGTTGAGACCTGCCAGTTCCATCAACTCGCGACTGATCGCGCCGTCGTTGATCAGCATCTTCAGGTGGCCGTTTGCGCCGCCCAGCAATTTGGCCACCGAGTTGCCGCGACCGGTGATATCGGCATCGCCGTTGAGCTCGCCGAAACTGGTCTTCATCGGTTCAAAGGTCGGGAACAGCTGCTTGAGCTTGAACTTGCGCGCGGTCAGTTTGGCCCGGCCCTCCAACGGCTCGGTGCGACCGTTGAGGCGAATCTGCGCGTCGAGATTGCCGCCGGCCACGCCGAACCGCAGCGGCTCCAGGCTCAGTTCGCCGTCGTTGAGTTTGAGGTGGGTATAAAGGTCGGTGAACGGCAGTTCTTCGCTGTGGACAATGCGCTTGCCGGTGAATTCGACGTCGGCGTCCATGTCGCGCCAGCGTTCGGTCTTGAACTCTTCCACCGGCAGCACCTTGTCCGCCGGCTGTTTGCTCTCGCCGCCACGGGCCTTCTGCTTGGCATTGGAGTCGGCCCCGATCAGCGGCGCGAGGTCGACAAACAGCAGTTGATTGGACAGCAGCGCACCACTCAGCTTGGGCCGTGGCTGACTGGCGACGTAGGCCAGATCACCATGGATGTCGCTGCTGCCGATCTTGCCGTTGAACTGTTCATAGCGAAATTGCGCACCGCCCGGCTCGTGCAGTTTGGCGATCAAATGACCGTCGGTGGCGTACGGCGGGGTGTCCGGCAGTGTTACGCCGGTCAGCGGATACAGGTTGCCGAGGCTGGCGCCTGCCAGTTTCAGGCGCAGATCGAGGGCGCCGAGATTGAGCGGATCGGTCAGGGTACCGGCGAGTTCGATGCTGGTATCGCCGATTTTCGCCTGGGCCTGCAACGGGAACGGTTTGCTCGCATCCTGCAGGGCCAGCAGGCCGCCGATCTTGCCCTGGCCGGCGAGTTTCTGGCCGTGGTACTGGCCGGTGACTTTCAGGCCGAAGGCGTAATCCTGCGGCGCGCCGCCCTTGTCCTGTGCAGTTTTCGCCGCTTTGTCGCCGACGATGTCGCTGAACGGAATCGGCTTGCCCAGCGGATCGATCAACAGATCGAGGTTGGTCTTGAGGGTCTGGTCATCCAAGGTGACATGGCCCTTGTCGAAACCGATGGCACCGATGTCGACCACCCAGTTCGAGGGTTCGGCATTAGGATCCTTGGGATCGAAGTTGAAGGTCCAGTTGGCGCGACCATCGGCAAGGCGCTGCAATTGCGCGTTCGGTTCGGTCAAGTCGATGCGCGGGATCGTCACCCGTTGTGCCAGCAAGGCCAGCGGCGAAATGCGCAATTCAACCCTTTTCAGGGTGACCATCTGCGGCTGCTTCGACCAGTCGGGATTGCCCAGAGTCAGGTCTTCGGCCACCACATGCGGCCACGGCACCCAGGCGCGCCAGCCGCCCTCGTCGAGTTCGCGCCGCCAGACCACCGACAGATTGCCGTTGATGGCAAACGGTCGATGCAGTTCTTCCGAAACTTTGGCGTTGAGCGGCGGTTTGATCCGGTTCCAGTCGAAGAACACGATGATCAGCACCAGCACCGCCAGAAGCAGCACGAGGGTGGTGAAGGTCCAGGCGAAGATTTTACGCGCGCGCGTCATTGCACAAAGCTCCTGAAGACGACTGCATCCATTGGCACGACGCAGCTGAAACGACGGGCCATGATGGCCCTCATGAAATCTGTGACTGACAAACAGCCCGCAGGTTTAATCCAAAGCCCCATCGAGGGCAAAAAACGGTCGCCATTCTGACCGATCGGTCGAATGGGCGTTACCGGCCCCGCACATTTGCGGGGCGCAAGTGGGTGGAAAATACCCACCGCAGTGCAAAACCGCCCGCCTGAAACGCCCGAGCTAGAGCCTCCCAAGCGAACAATCAATTCTGTTGATTATTACCATTGTGTTTATGAACTTTTATATCGACTTATCGAGAGTAGCATTGCCCTCGTACCCACTTTATCGCCCTCCCAAGGAGCAACCCATCATGAAACGCCAACTTCTGTTCAGTCTTACCCTCTCGATGCTGGCCAGCACCGCTTTCGCTCTGCCAGCTGCCGATCAAGCGACTCCGCAAGTCAAAACCAGCCACTCGGTGTTCAGCCAGACTGTTGCCGCTGATGGTTCGGACCGCACTCCACAAGGCCAGACCCTGGCTGAAAACGGTCGTAACCGCCTGGAAGAAAAAGGCCTGGTTCAAGATGGCTATGACAAAACCCCTCAAGGTCAATTCGTAGCTGAAGGCGGCCGTGATCGCCTGGAAGAGAAAGGTCTGGTACAAGACGGCTCGGATCGCACTCCACAAGGGCAAATCCTGGCATCTGACGGTAGCGACCGTACCCCACAAGGCCAGACTCTGGCTTCTGACGGTGGCGACCGTACCCCACAAGGTCAGACCCTCGCTGCCGATGGCTACGACAAAACCCCACAAGGTCAAACCTTGGCCGAAGGTGGTGGTGACCGCGTGATCGAACGCAACAGCGCTTTGAGCTAAGCCCATGGCGGCCTGGAAAAAAAGCCCAATCCCCGGATTGGGCTTTTGACTTTTCATCAGCCGGTATTAAAGAAGCCGAAATTTCCCTGTTCCCTCTCCCCCGCTGCCGTTCGACGCCGACAAAGCCGATTTGCTAGAGTGCGGCGCTTGTCTTGCCTAAGAACACACCCTTGCGATGCTGCCCCGCGCCGAACAGAAACAACAGACCCGCCACGCCCTGATGGACGCTGCCCGCCACTTGATGGAAAGCGGCCGAGGATTCGGCAGCCTGAGCCTGCGTGAAGTGACGAAAACCGCCGGCATCGTGCCCACCGGTTTCTACCGGCATTTCGCCGACATGGACGAACTCGGCCTGGTACTGGTCAGCGAAGTCGGCCAGACCTTCCGCGAAACCATCCGCCTGGTGCGCCACAACGAATTCGTCATGGGCGGGATCATCGATGCGTCGGTGCGGATCTTCCTCGACGTGGTCAGCGCCAACCGTTCGCAGTTCCTGTTTCTGGCCCGTGAGCAGTACGGCGGATCGTTGCCGGTGCGTCAGGCCATTGGCCGTTTGCGCGAGGACATCAGCTCCGACCTGGCGGCGGATCTGGCCTTGATGCCCAAGCTTCAGCACCTCAATCGCGAAGGCTTGAGCGTGATGGCGGACCTGATCGTCAAATCGGTGTTTGCCACCCTGCCGGACATCATCGACCCGCCGGCCGAAGCCCTGCCCGAGCATCTGACGCCACAGGCGAAGATCACCCAGCAGTTGCGCTTCATCTTTATCGGGTTGAAGCACTGGCAAGGCCTTGGTAGTACCGAATAATTCCTCTCCAGCCCCAATACCCTGTGGGAGCGAGCTTGCTCGCGATAGCGGTGTGTCAGTCAACTCTATATGACTGGGCGGAAGCCATCGCGAGCAAGCTCGCTCCCACACTGGCTCTTGTTTGGTGCATGTAAAAAACTTCATGCACCAAAACACCTCACAATTCTGCAACATCTTGAAACATCCGCTACGCTCCGACAGGGTTTTCCTACATATCGTCCGATTGGCAAGCCCCTTGCTCTAGCCTGAGCATTGTCCATTGCTGGAAGCTTTCCGATGCTGGTGATTCATCGCAGAATCGACCCCCAACCCGTCTGGGCCGCCGAGTTGCACCTGAGCTTCGAAGCCCGGAGCAAAAGCCGGCTGCGCTGTTTCAGTGCCGAAGGCGAAGACGTCGGTCTGTTTCTGGAGCGCGGCCAGCCACCACTGTACGACGGCGAATGCCTGCAAGCCGAAGATGGCCGGATCGTCCGGGTCTGCGCCCGCCCCGAACAATTGCTTCACGTCACCTGCGCCAACGCCTTCGAACTGACCCGCGCGGCCTATCACCTGGGCAATCGCCATGTTGCGCTGCAAGTCGGTGACGGCTGGTTGCGGCTGCTCGACGATTACGTGCTCAAAGCGATGCTCGAACAGCTTGGTGCCGCCGTGGAATCGATCGAAGCGCCGTTCCAGCCGGAACACGGCGCCTACGGTGGCGGCCATCATCATTCGCGGCACGGTGACGAGGACTTCAACTACGCGCCGAAACTCCATCAGTTCGGCGTCCGTTTGTGAACCCGGCCTGGGCGCTGCTGCGCCTGGCCAGTCCGCAATTGCCGATTGGCGGCTACAGCTATTCCCAGGGCCTGGAGATGGCGGTGGATAACGGTCGCGTCGACAGCCCGGACAGCGCCCGGCGCTGGATCAGCGATCAGTTACTGCTCAATCTCGCCCGGTTCGAAGCCCCCATGCTGCTCGCCCATTGCCAGGCTGCGGCAAACGAAAGCTGGGATGAATTGCACAGGCTCTGCGAAAGCCACCGCGCCAGCCGCGAAACCCGCGAACTGCATCTGGAGAGTCGGCAGATGGGCTACTCGTTGCAGCAGTTGCTCCACGGCTTGCCCGAGCTCGACGCACCGGCCCGCGATTTTCTTGAGCAATGCACCGAACCGCACCTGGCCCTGTGCTGGGCATTTGCGGCCCGCGCCTGGCAGATCAGCCCGCAAGACGCCCTCGCCGCGTGGCTGTGGAGCTGGCTGGAAAACCAGCTCGCGGTGCTGATGAAAACCCTGCCGCTGGGCCAGCAAGCCGCCCAGCGCCTGACCAGCGAACTGCTGCCGCTGCTGCAACAGGCGCAGCAGGACGCCACCCGAATCAATCCCGAACACCTCGGCAGCGCCGCGTTCGGTCTGTCCCTGGCGTGCATGGCCCATGAGCGCCAGTACAGCCGCCTGTTCCGTTCCTAGGGCCTTTTATCTGGAGAATCACATGAACACACAACCCCTGCGCGTCGGCATCGGTGGCCCGGTCGGTTCCGGCAAGACCGCATTGACCCTGGCCCTGTGCCTGGCCCTGCGCGAGCGCTACAACCTGGCGGTGGTCACCAACGACATCTACACCCGCGAAGACGCCGACTTCCTGGTGCGCAACGAAGCGCTGGCACCAGAGCGGATCATCGGCGTTGAAACCGGCGGCTGCCCGCACACCGCGATCCGCGAAGACGCCTCGATCAACCTCGAAGCGGTGGATCAACTGAACCGGCGTTTTCCGGGGCTGGACCTGATTCTGGTGGAGTCCGGTGGCGACAACCTTTCCGCGACTTTCAGCCCGGAACTGTCCGACCTGACCATCTACGTGATCGACGTGTCGGCCGGCGACAAGCTGCCGCGCAAGGGCGGGCCCGGCATTTGCAAATCCGACCTGCTGGTGATCAACAAGATCGACCTCGCGCCGCTGGTCGGCGCCTCGCTGGAGATGATGAACAGCGACACCCAACGCATGCGCAACGGCAAGCCGTTCGTGTTCAGCAACCAGAAAACCGGTCAGGGCCTGGAAGACATCATCGCCTTCATCGAACGCCAGGGCCTGCTGACTGCAGCCTGATTCACTGATCAACAAGGAAGCTTATCCATGACACTCAAACGCATTCTCGGCGCCGTCGCACTGCTGCTGACACCGGCCCTGGCCTTCGCCCACCCCGGTCACGGCGACTCTGGCCTGGTGGCCGGCATCAGCCACCCGATCGGCGGCCTCGACCATTTGCTGGCGATGGTGGCGGTCGGTCTGTGGGCGGCGCAGCAACAAGGCGCCGCGCGCTGGGCGCTGCCGTGCACCTTCGTCGGTACCATGCTGATCGGCGGCCTGCTCGGATTTGAAGGGCTGGAGTTGCCGGCGCTGGAAAGCGGGATTGCCGCGTCGGTGCTGGCGTTGGGCCTGGCGGTGGCACTGGCGGTGCGTCCGCCGCTGGTGATGGCGGTAGCGGCGACGGCGCTGTTTGCGCTGTTCCATGGCGTGGCCCATGGCCTGGAGCTGCCGGACATGTCGAGCCCATGGGCCTATGCCGCAGGTTTCGTGGTCGCAACGGCTGCCCTGCATGCGGCGGGTTATGCGGTGGTTCGGTTTCTGCCTCAGGCTGCCGCGCCGCTGGTTCGACTGGCCGGAGCGGCTTCGGCGGTGACCGGCGCGTGGTTGCTGGCCGGCTGATTTCTATCGCCTGATCAGGCCTCTTCGCGAGCAAGCTCGCTCCCACAAGGTTTGTAAACGCTGCAAAACCAATGTGGGAGCGAGCTTGGTCCGGGCGGCGATCCGACGAAGGCGGACTGACAGACACCGCGTCTCATCACGCCGTTGCTCTGCTACCATGTCGCGCAATCGCCCCTGCCGTGACGACGTCCGCCCATGCCCCACGCTTCCCGCTCCACCTCCCTGCCTGAATTGACCGCCCTGTTCGGTGAAGTGCAACAGCACTTTCTGGACGTGATCGTGCCCCTCTGGCAAGGACCGGGCTGGAACGCCGACATGGCGTTGCCTTACGAGGCGCTGGACGCCGCGCATCAGCCGCTGCCAACGCAGCGCTATCGAGCGATGGCCTGCGCACGGCAGCTGTATCTGTTTTCCAGCCTGATCGGGGTTGTGGATAACGCCGAAGTCCGCGCGGCTGCGCTGTTCCGTTCCCTGCAGCGGCATTTCCACGATGCCGAACACGGCGGCTGGTTCTACAGCGTCGATCCGCAGGGCAAACCGCTGGATCAGCGCAAGGATCTCTACACCCACGCCTTCATCCTGTTCGCATGCGCCCACTATTGGGACAAGTCTCGCGAGCCGTTGGTGGAATCCACGCTCAACGCCGCGCTGGAAGTCATCGGCCGGCGTTTCGCCACTGGTGATGGCCTTTACGAAGCCTGCCTCGACCGCGACTGGATCACACTGGAAACCGGCCCGCTGCAAAACCCGCTGATGCACCTGGCCGAGGCGTTCCTGGCCACGCTTGCCGTGCGCGAAGATGCACAGGTCAAGCAGGCGCTGAGCGAGTTATGCACAGCCATGCACAAGCACTTCGTTGATCCGCAAGCCGGTGTGCTGATGGAAAAACCGCTGGGAGCTGTGGATAACTGGTATGAGCCGGGCCATCAGTTCGAGTGGTATTTCCTGCTGGAGTCCTCGCCGCTGCTTCGCGGCTCGAAACTGCATGCCGCGCTGGACCGGGCCTTTGCCTTCACCGAGCAGTACGGCGTGGTGCAATCGTCCGGCGCGGTGCGGGCCATGCTTGATCTGAATATGGACGGGCGGCCAAAAGATTCGACCCAACGTATCTGGGCCCAGGCCGAATACCTGCGCGCCCTGACATTACGCCCGGACAGTGAAAGCGCGGTGCTGCGCCAATTGCAGGCGTTGCAGCAGCGCTTCCTGCATGCCGGTGGCTGGCATGAATGCCGCGACGAGCAGGGCGAGGTCAGCCGCAAGGACATGCCGTCGACCACGCCGTATCACTTGGCGACCTGCTATGCCGGTCTGGCGGAATATCTCCGCTGACGGATAAATCGCCAGCTGTGCTGGCGACAGGTCGTTATCCGGTTCAAGCCTTGTTGCGCTCGATGGCAAAACCCGCCCAGGTCTGGCTGACCGGCATCAGTTCCAGGCTGTTGATGTTGATGTGCGCCGGAGCATTCAGTACCCAGAAAATCGTCTCGGCGATGTCCTGCGGCTGGATCGGCTCGGCTCCGGCGTAGGTCGCGTCGTAACGCGCCTGATCACCGCCGAAACGCACCAGCGAGAACTCGCTCTCGCACAGGCCCGGCTCGATGTTGCTGACGCGCACGCCAGTGCCCTGCAAGTCGCAACGCAGGTTCAGCGAGAACTGTTTGACGAACGCCTTGGTCGCGCCGTAGACGTGGCTGCCCGGGTACGGATAGTTACCAGCGATAGAGCCGAGGTTGACGATGCCGGCGCCGCGACCGTGAGCGATCAGGCGTGGCAGCAGCAGACGGGTGCTGTACATCAGGCCTTTGACGTTGGTGTCGACCATGGTGTCCCAATCGTCGAGGTCGCACTTCGGTGCCGGGTCCACGCCCAGCGCCAGCCCGGCGTTGTTGATCAGGCCGCGCAGTTTGGCGAACGACGGCGGCAGGTTGGCAATCGCCTCCTCCATCGCCTTGCGATCACGCACGTCCAGCACCAGCCCATGCACTTCGGTCTGCTTCGACAGCTCGGCGCACAGCGCGTTGAGACGTTCTTCACGACGACCGGTCAGCACCAGTTTCCAGCCGGCCTCGGCAAAACGACGGGCACAGGCTTCACCAAAACCGGAGGTCGCGCCGGTGATAAACAGGGTGTTGGACATCGTGTTCTCCTTGCTTCGGCCGCAGGGGCAGCCATTGGAATAGAAATCAGCGGGCAGCATGCCCGGCCCCACTTTAACCGGCAACCACCGAATCCTGCTCATTAACTGATCAACGGCCGCTACGCCAGACGCACCGTGGCCTGTAGCCATGTGCACGCACGTTATCCACAAGCCCTTCCACAGTTTCCGGGGGCAAGTGGGAAAGCGCAAAGCCGCGCCACACAAGGCTTTGCGGGCGATTCAGAAAGTTTTTTGCTTGACCCTGCACAATCAGTTGTGCCGGCAAGAGCATTTCGCACGACCGGCCGGTCATGGCCATGATTGCGCGAGGCCAGCAATTACGGCCCTCAGCCGAGTCTTTCCAGAGTTTAATCACAGACTTATCCACAGGAATGACCACAGCGATCCGCGTCGTTTTTCACCTCGATAAAAAGGTTGACAAACGGGCCTTCCCCTCAGCAAAAACACACTGTTCAAAAAACAAACACACCTCTGCAAGCCACGGTTTTCAAGGCTTTCAGCCAGCTACACCCACGTTATTCACAGCCAGCTCCACAGCAAACGGGGACAAGTCAAAACTGTGGAAAAACAGCCATTTGCAGCGGCTTTATGTCGCGCTTTGGCAGGTTGGCGATTTTGTTTTCCACAATTTCCCGAAAGTCCTGGTGCTCAATGGACGAGCAGACGTAAAAAAGCCCCGACACTCACGCATCGGGGCTTGTGGACAACTCCAAACGGTCAGTGACCGCCGAGGTAAGCGTTACGCACCTCCTCGTTCACCAGCAACTCCTTGCCGGTGCCCGTCAGGCGGATCTCGCCGTTGACCATCACATAGGCCCGGTCGGACAGTTTCAACGCATGGTTGGCGTTCTGCTCGACGAGGAAAATGGTCATGCCGGTTTTCGCCAGCTCCCGCAGGGTGGCGAAAATCTGTTTCACCACGATCGGCGCCAGGCCCAGGCTCGGCTCATCCAGCAGTAACAGCTTGGGCCGGCTCATCAGCGCCCGGGCGATGGCAAGCATCTGCTGCTCGCCGCCGGACATGGTCATCGCGCGCTGATTGCGGCGTTCTTCGAGCCGCGGAAACAGCTCGAACATGCGCTGCATGTCTTCCTTGGCGTACTTGTCGCCGATCGGGATGGTGCCCATCAGCAGGTTTTCCTCGACGGTCATGTCGGGGAACACCCGCCGCCCTTCCGGCGACTGCGCGATGCCGTTGGAGGCGATGTAGTGCGATGACTTGTGGGTAATGTCTACGCCTTGATAGAGGATCTGCCCGCCCGCCGCGCGAGGCTGGCCGAAGATCGACATCAACAGTGTCGACTTCCCCGCACCGTTGGAGCCGATCAGGCTGACGGTTTCGCCTTCGTTGATCTGCAGCGAAACGCCTTTGAGGGCCTGGATCGGGCCGTAGAACACGTCCAGATCCTTGAGTTCGAGGATGGGTTGCGTCATACGACTTCCTCTTCGTCGGCGCCCAGGTAGGCTGCGATCACCTTCGGATCGTTACGAATGGCATCCGGACCGCCCTCGGCGATGACGATGCCGTGGTCCAGCACCACGATGTGATCGGAAATGCTCATTACCATGCCCATGTCGTGTTCGATCAGCACCACGGTCAGATCGTGCTCGTCGCGCAGCAGCCGGATCATCGCGCTCAGCGCTTCGGTTTCCTGAGGGTTGAGGCCGGCGGCCGGTTCGTCGAGGCAGATGATCTGCGGCCGCGTGCACATGGCCCGGGCGATTTCCAGACGGCGTTGCTGGCCGTAGGACAGTTCACCGGCCAGACGGTTGGCGCAGTCCACCAGATCCACCACTTCCAGCCAGTAGAACGCGCAGTCCAGCGCGTCGCTTTCAGCCTTGCGATAGCCTTTGGTGTTGAAGATGCCGGCCAGCATGTTGCGGTTGACCCACATGTGCTGCGCCACCAGCAGGTTTTCCAGCACCGACATTTCCTTGAACAGGCGAATGTTCTGGAACGTCCGGGCCAGGCCCGCGCGGTTCACCAGATGGGTGCCACCGAACATCTTGTAGTACAGACGACTGGCGAAGTTTTTCGGTGAGACGAAGTCGGTCGGCTTGAACGATTCGCCCAGCAGCTGGATGACGTTGGTCTGCCGGCCGCGCACGTTGAGTTCGATCTTGCCGCCGGAGGCCTTGTAGAAGCCGGTCAGGCAGTTGAATACCGTGGTCTTGCCGGCGCCATTGGGGCCGATCAGGGCAAAGATCGAGTTGCGTTTGACCTTCAGGCTGACATCGCTCAAGGCCTTGATGCCACCGAAATGCATCATCAGTTTTTCAACAGAGAGTACGACTTCACTCATGGCGCAGTCCTCTCATAGTGAATGGCACCTTTGCGTGGAGTGACCCCGGTACGGCTGATGCGGATCAGCCCGCGCGGTCGCCAGATCATCATCAACACCATCAGGATCCCGAACAGCAGCACGCGGTATTCGGCGAAGCCGCGCAGCAGTTCCGGGGCGACGGTCAGCACGAACGCTGCGATCACCACACCGATGGTCGAGCCCATGCCGCCGAGCACGACGATGGCGAGGATCAGCGCCGACTCGAAGAAGGTGAACGAGGTCGGGTTGACGAAGCCTTGGTAGGTGGCGAAGAACACACCCGCCAGACCCGCCGTGGATGCACCGATGGCGAACGCCGAGAGCTTGACCAGCACGTGGTTCAAACCCATCGAGCGGCAGGCGATTTCGTCTTCGCGCAGGGCTTCCCAGGCGCGGCCGACCGGCATTTTCACCAGACGATGCTTGATGTAAAGCACGGCCAGCACCACCAGGAACAGCACCGCATAGATGAAGTAATACTTCACGTCCGGGTTGTAGGCGATGCCGAAAAACTCGTGGAACGGCACCCCGCCATCTTTCGCCCGCTTGCCGAACTCCAGACCGAAGAAGGTCGGCAGTGGCGCCGGCATGCCGTTAGGGCCGCCAGTCAGCGATAGCCAGTTGTTGAGTACCAGACGAATGATTTCACCGAAGCCCAGGGTCACGATCGCCAGGTAGTCGCCATGCAGGCGCAGCACCGGGAAACCGAGGATGCAACCGGCGAGTCCGGCAGTGATCGCCGCCAGCGGCAGCACCGTCCAGAAGCCCAGCCCGAGGTACTGATAACCGAGCGCCAGACCGTAGGCGCCGATGGCGTAGAACGCCACGTAACCCAGGTCGAGCAGGCCGGCGAGACCGACCACGATGTTCAGCCCCAGCCCCAGCAGCACGTAGATCAGTCCGAGGATGACCACGCCCAGCAGGTACGAGTTGGAAACGAAAGGCACGATCACGGCGATCACGATCAGCAGCGGGATGATCCAGCGCAGCCTGGATTTGTGATCGGCGGGCAGCACATGCACGCCTGAACCGGAGCTCTCGAATCCTTCGAGGATTTTCAGGCCCCTTGGGGTTTGCAGGAACAGGCTCAGGGCAAACCGGCCGGCCATGACGATGGCAATGATCCACGCCACGCGGGTCGGTTCGAGGTTGAAGCTGTAGCCGTCGAGTACCACGCCGACAATCGGCCCGAACACGATCAGGGCGATCAGACCGGCGAGAATCGCCTCAACCAGGCTCTTTTTCACATCAATGGATTTTGCAGTGGTTGAAGACATCGCTTACACCTTCGACACAAGAGGACGGCCCAGCAGGCCCTGGGGCCGGAAGACCAGAACAAGTACGAGCAGCGAGAAGCTGAACACGTCTTTGTAGTCGGAGTTGACCAGGCCCGAGAACAGCGACTCGGAGATCCCGAGGATGATCCCGCCGAGCATGGCGCCAGGCAGCGAGCCGATCCCGCCGAGCACCGCGGCGGTAAACGCCTTGATGCCGATGACGAAGCCTGCGTAGAAGTCGAACGTGCCGTAGTTCATGGTGATCAGCACGCCGGCCAGGGCCGCCATCGCTGCACCAATGATGAACACATAGGAAATCACCCGGTCGGTGTTGATCCCCAGGATCGATGCCATTTTGCGGTCTTGCTGGGTAGCGCGGCACATGCGGCCGAGCTTGGTGTACTTGATCACGTAGGTCAGCAGCCCCATCCCGACGAACGCCGCGACGAGAATGAAGACTTTGGTGTAGGTCAGCTGGACGAAGCCCGAGCCGACATCGATGCGCCAGGCGCCGGAGAGCAGCGTCGGAACACCCTGTTGGCGGGCGCCCTGGCTGATCTGGGCATAGTTTTGCAGGATCAGGGAGATACCGATGGCACTGATCAGCGGAGCCAGTCGGGTCGAGTTGCGCAGTGGTTTGTAGGCGATGCGTTCGATGACCCAGCCATACACCCCCGTGACGACGATGGTGAAAACCAGTGTGCCGAGCATCAGCAGCGGGAAGGATTCGATACCGAAGTAAGCCAGCAGAGCCAGACTGATTGCCGCGAGGTAAGCGGAAATCATGTAAACCTCGCCATGGGCGAAGTTAATCATGCCGATGATGCCGTAGACCATTGTGTAGCCGATGGCGATCAGGCCATAGACCGACCCGAGGGTCAGGCCGTTGACCAGTTGCTGCAGGAAAATACCATCCATAACGCAATCTCACGCAGTGAGAACCTGCGCACCCGGGGGCGCGCGGTTCTTCTAGGAAAAATACAGATTTACGTCGGAGCAATGTCAGAGCGCAGTCAGCCCGACCACCACAGGATCCTGTGGGAGCGAGCTTGCTCGCGAAAGCGGTTAAACATTCAACAGGGATGTTGCCTGTGATTCCGTCTTCGTCGGAACGCCGCCCGGAGCAAGCTTGCTCCCACATGGGATGAGTGGGATCAACTGATCGCGTCAGCCCTTACTTCTGCTTTTCCAGCTGGTGATATTTGCCGTCCTTGTCCCACTGGTAAACCACGTAGTCGGAGACTTTCAGGTCGCCCTTGGCGTCCCAGGTCTTCTCGCCCATCACGGTCTTGACCGGGTTGGCTTTCAGCCATTTGGCAGCGTCTTCGCCATTGTTGGACTTGGCGCCATTGAAACCGGCGGCCAGTGCCTGGATCGAGGCGTAGGCGTACAGGGTGTAGCCTTCAGGCTCGGTGCCGGCCTTGCGGAATGCGTCTACCACGGTTTTGCTGTCCGGCAGCAGACGCGGGTCGGCGCCGAAGGTCATCAGCACGCCGTCGACGTATTGCGGGCCGCCGGCGGTGGTCACCAGTTCGTCGGTCACGATGCCGTCGTCAGACATGAACTTCACGTCTTTCAGGCCTTCGGTACGCAGTTGCTTGACCAGTGGACCGGCTTCCGGGTGCAGGCCGCCGAAGTAGACAACGTCGGCACCGGCCGCGCGGATCTTGGTGACCACGGCGCTGAAGTCTTTTTCACCACGGGTCAGGCCTTCGTACAGCACCGGCTTCACGCCGCGTTTTTCCAGCTGAGCCTTGGTCGCATCGGCCAGGCCCTGACCATAGGTGTCCTTGTCGTGCAGCACGGCCACTTTCTTGCCCTTGAGCACGTCGACGATGTAATCGCCGGCGACGATGCCTTGCTGGTCGTCACGCCCGCACATGCGGAACATGGCGCTCAGGCCGCGCTCGGTCACCTGCGGGTTGGTGGAGCCCGGGGTGATCGCGATGATGCCGGCTTCGTCGTAGATCTCGGACGCAGGAATGGTGGAGGACGAGCAGAAGTGGCCGACCACACCGGCGACTTTCTGATTGGTGAGGTCCTTGGCGACCGTCACCGCCTGTTTCGGCTCGCAGGCGTCATCGCCCTTGACCAGAACGATTTTCTCCCCGTTGACGCCGCCCGCCGCGTTGACCGCGTCGGCCGCCGCTTGTGCCCCTTTCATGTACTGTTCGCCAAATGCCGCGTTGGCGCCCGTCATCGGACCCGCCACGCCGATTTTCACATCAGCTTGTGCAAACGAAGAAACACCCAGCGCAGTAGCCACTGCGAGGGCCAGAAAGCCTTTCTTGTAAAACGTCTGGGACATGAGGTGGTGCTCCAAGGTTTTTTTTAGTTGGCACTGCGACTTCACTTGAATGCTCAGAGCAAGGGCCGTGCCATCGGTTTTTTATTCTTCAAAAAGTCGCTGCTTTCTTGTTATTTCGACTGTTTCGTTCCCATTTTCATTGGGCGTGCAACCGTCTAAACCGCGGAAGGTGAAACCAATTATTTTTCAAGGCGCAACCCGCACGCGCCATCATTGCAACCGCGGCACCAAACGACGTGCAACCAGCCTGTAACAGCCCGCGTCACCGAACTGCACACTGCTGGTGCGGGACTGCTACAACCCGCACCATTACAGGCTAGTCGCTACATTGAAAAGCGCCGCGTCACGCAACAATTTTCAACACTCAGATGACGATCCGCAGGCACTGGCCCGCGTGATACAGCGAGAATCCGGCCTCGTACAGGCAACTGCGCAAGCCCGCACCCGTCAGGGGTTGCATCGGTGCGAAGGGAATCGGCAATGCCTGAGGATTTCCGTTACACAGGTAGTCGGCGAAGGCTTTGCCGACCACGGTGCCGGTGGTCACGCCACGGCCGTTGTAACCGGTGACGGCCACCAGTCCGGGCGCCGGTTCGAACAGGCGCATCAGGTGATCGGGAGTGAAAGCGATGCGCCCGGTCCAGGTGCATTCCCACTCCACAGGTTTGAGATTGGGGAAGTAATGCTGCTGCACCCGGTCGGCCCAGGCCTTGAGGAACCACGTCGGTTTCTGATTACCGTTGCCGAGACTGCCCAGCAACAGACGCCCGTCCTTGTCACGGCGGATGCTGCTCAACACCTGACGGGTATCCCACGAGCCCTGCCCACCCGGGAGGATTTCCTGAGCGGCATCTTCGGTGAGCGGCACCGAAGCGACCTGATAGTAGTAACCGGGGAAAAAATTGCGTTTGAGTTCGGTCCAGTCGCCTTCGGTGTAGGCATTGGAGGCGATCACCACTTGCTCGGCGAGCACCGAACCCTGTTCGGTCTGCACCGACCATTTCGGCCCCTGGCGCTCAAGACGCGCGACCGGGGAGTGATCGAACATCTGACCGCCAAGGTTGATGACAGCATTGGCCAGCCCCGTGACATAAGCCATCGGATTGAGCGTACCGGCGCGCCGGTCGAGCAGCGCAGCGGCGATCTTTTGCGTACCGGTCGCCTGCTCACACGCCTTGCCGGTCAGCAGTTCGACCGGCGCCCCCCGGCGCTTCCACTGTTCTTCGCGACTGCGCAGATCCGCCTCACCCTTGGCGTTGTGCGCCATGTGCAGGGTGCCTTCGCGGCGCAACTGGCAATCGATGTTGTATTTATCCACAAGGCTGAACACCAGCGCCGGCGCCGCACCCAGCATGCGGTTGAGCTGGCTGCCGACCGCTTCGCCGAAGCCGGCCTCGATCTCGTCCGGCGGGATCCACATCCCGGCGTTGACCAGTCCGACGTTGCGCCCGGAGCCGCCATGCCCGGCGCGATGGGCTTCGAGCACACAGACGCTTTTGCCCTTCTCCAACAGATGCAGCGCCGCCGACAGCCCGGTAAATCCGGCGCCGATCACGCAGACATCAACCTTGACCTCGCCCCTGAGCGCCGTGTTATCCGGACGTTGCGGCGTGAGTTTTTCCCACAGACATTCTTCGCGTAACGGCATTGCCAGACTCCAACAGAAACCTGCCAAACACACCTAAAAGATCGTTCCCACGCTCTGCGTGGTAACGCAGTCAGGGACGCTCTGCGTCCCGAAAGCGAACGCAGAGCGTTCGGTGCAGCATTCCCACGCAGAGCGTGGGAACGATCAATAGCTTTGAGAAAACTGTCAGTCGAACGTAATGCCCTGCGCCAGCGGCAACTCCAGCGAGTAGTTCACGGTATTGGTCTGCCGGCGCATATACGCGCGCCACGCATCCGAGCCCGACTCTCGACCGCCGCCGGTTTCTTTCTCGCCGCCGAACGCGCCGCCGATCTCGGCACCGCTCGGGCCGATATTGACGTTGGCGATGCCGCAGTCACTGCCGACTGCCGACATGAATTTCTCCGCCTCACGCACATCGGTAGTGAAGATGCACGACGACAGGCCTTGAGGCACGGCGTTGTTCAGGCGCAGCGCCTCTTCGAAATCGCTGTAGCCGACCACGTAAAGGATCGGCGCGAAGGTCTCGCTGCACACCACATCGCTCTGCTCCGGCATTTCAACGATGGCCGGCGACACGTAGTAGGCATTCGGGAATTGATCTTCCAGCTGGCGCTTGCCGCCGAACACCCGACCGCCCTCGCTCAGCGCCTGCTCCAGCGCATCCTGCATGTTTTCGAAGCTGTGCTTGTCGATCAGCGGGCCGATCAGGTTGCCTTCCAGCGGATGGCCGATGCGGACTTTGGAGTACGCGGCTTTGAGGCGGGTGACGATCTCTTCTTTAACCGATTCATGGGCGATCAGGCGCCGCAATGTGGTGCACCGCTGGCCGGCAGTGCCGACGGCGCTGAACAGAATGGCGCGCACGGCCATGTCCAGATCGGCGCTCGGGCCGAGAATCATCGCGTTGTTGCCGCCCAATTCGAGAATGCTGCGGGCAAAGCGTGCGGCGACTTTCGGCGCCACCTCGCGGCCCATGCGGGTGCTGCCGGTGGCGCTGATCAGCGCGACACGCGGGTCATCCACCAGCGCTTCGCCGGCATCGCGACCGCCGATGATTACCTGGCTCAAGTGCGCCGGGGCATCGCTGAAATTCTTCAGTACGCGTTCGAACAGCGCCTGACAGGCCAGCGCGGTCAGCGGGGTTTTCTCCGAAGGTTTCCACACCACCGGGTTGCCGCAGACCAGCGCCAGCGTGGTGTTCCACGCCCACACCGCGACCGGGAAGTTGAATGCACTGATCACGCCAACCACGCCCAGCGGATGCCAGGTTTCACGCATGTGGTGGCCCGGGCGCTCGGAGGCGATGGTCAAACCGTACAACTGGCGGGACAGACCGACGGCGAAGTCGCAGATGTCGATCATCTCCTGCACTTCACCGAGGCCTTCCTGGGTGATCTTGCCCGCTTCCCAGGACACCAGTTCGCCGAGCTCGGTCTTGTATTCGCGCAGCACTTCGCCGAACTGACGCACCAGCTCGCCGCGACGCGGGGCTGGCACCTTGCGCCATTGTTCGAACGCATGATCTGCGCGACTGATGTGCTGCTCGACTTCGGCCGGGCCTTCCCAGTTCACGGCGCCGATGCGGCTGCCGTCGATGGGCGAATGCACCGGCACTTTGCCGTTCTGGTACAGGGCCGGGTTCACACCTAGACGATCAAGCAATGCGGCAACCATGGGTCACTCCTCAAGCAAAAAACTGAATGTGTGCGGGCGCGTTTTCACGACCGGGCAGACCTTTAGTTGTAGCGTCAGGAAGGCTGTGCAACAAACGACCTTTACGCGAGATATCATTCCGTTTATTCATGCTGCGCAGAAAGACAAGAAAAGGATCGCCCATGCTGAACAAACGCCACTTGCCGTCGATCACCGCGTTGCAGTGCTTCGAGGCCGTGACCCGGCACCTGAGTTTCACCCGGGCCGCCGAGGAACTGAACCTGACCCAGAGCGCTGTCAGCAAGCAGGTGGCGCAACTCGAAGAATTGCTGCAGCACTTGTTGTTCCGCCGGGTACGCCGCCGTTTGCAGATGACCCCGGCTGGCGATCTGTACCTGGTGGAAGTCAGAAAAATACTGACCCAGGTCGAGATGTCGACCCATTACCTGCGTTCCTACGGCGGCGAGACCGAAGTCCTGCGCGTTTCGACGCCCTCGACCTTCGGCGCACGCTGGCTGGTGCCGCGCCTCAAGGGCTGGCGCCTGCGCCATCCGTCGATTCATCTGGATCTGTGCAACGAACAGGAAGCCGATGATTTGCTGCAAGGGCGCAGCGATCTGGCGTTCTATTTCGGCCAGGGTTCACGCCCCGGCACCGAATGCCTGAAGTTGTTCGGCGAAGAGTTGGTGCCGGTCTGCGCGCCCGGCAGCCTGCCGGACACGCCGTTGACTGATCCAACGCAACTCACCGATATGGTCCTGCTGCAGAATGCTTCGCGCCCGCAAGCGTGGCACGACTGGTTCGACAGCCAGGGCTACCAGACCGAGCACAGCTACCACGGCCCGCGCTTCGAAACCTTTTATATGTGCATCCGCGCCGCTCAGGTCGGCTGCGGCGTCGCCCTGCTGCCGAGGTTTCTGGTGGAAGAGGAATTGGCCGACGGCAAACTGATCATTCCCTGGCAGCATGCAATGCCCAGCAGCGATGCGTATTACCTGGCCTACCCGGAACACGCGGCGGAAGTGCCCAAGGTACGGGATTTCGTGAAGTGGATGCTGGAGCAGATCGACAGTCCTATTAGCTAAAGGTCAGGCAATAACAAACAACCCATCCACGACTTTGGTTTGAGTGAGTCGCGCACGCAGGTCGTCATCGATAACCGGATCATCAACGTCATAAAGACGTACTCGGCGATAGGCATCGATCCGATTGATTTCCTGGCCCAGATATTCCCAAACGACTCGCGAACAAGCCGGAGCACGATTATCCGCAGCGGACACGCCCATTTTCAGACCGTTAAGCCGAGTGATGCAGCTCTTGAAGCTTGGTATGAGAATGGTCTGGCTGATCTCGTTCGAGGTCAGTGACTCGTAGTCGATAAGGAACAGGCGATCTCTGAGGTAGTAAGCGAACCCGATGTATCGATACCTTTCAAACTCACCTTCGGCACCCGCAATCTGTAAGCACTCGTTTCGCTCATAGACGATGTCTGATCCCTCTTCACGGACGTGCACCAGCGAGCACAGGATCGAGCCAGGCTCCGTCATAGCGTGGTAGTACTCATAGTAGTAACCAGTATGCGCCTTGAGTTCCGGCGAGGAGTGTTGACGCAGGTGTCCAAGCATTCTCTGCGAAGCAGTTTGTTCTTCGACCGTACCGGGCTTCCTCGATCTCATGCCGATCAGTGTGATGAATTGCTCTGTCGGAAGCGCTATTTCAAACGCCTCGACCCCGAAAAAGTCGCAGATTCTTTTCAAGTTGAAAGCTGTAGGCACACTATTCCCACATAGATACTTATTAAATTGCCCACGGTTAATTCGAATCTTCCTACAGACTTCCGCGACAGATCTGTAGTGACTGCACAAAAGCCTTAAGTTAGCTGGAAGAAACTCCCACATAAATATTCCTGAAACGATTTTAGAAGACACAAACATAGCAGCAACCCGCATCACTTTTAAGCAACTTGCGAAATTGCGCCCAACGAAATATGGCCGGATATTACGAGCCCTGAAAGGTTTCAGGAATTGACCAGCCAATAAAAAACGCCAGCACTTTCAATAGCAAGGAGCTTTGAATGCTAGACATCATCAACGACTTTCTTTCGGGAAAGGTTTTGATCCCTGTAGTCCTTGGACTGGGTAGCTATTTCACCATCCGATCAAGGTTTGTCCAGTTCAGATATTTCCTGCACATGTTTACCGTTTTACCGGGCAGTTGGCGCAGCGGCAGTCGCCAACTGAGTTCGCTTCAGGCATTGACCCTCAGCCTCGCCGGGCGGGTGGGCACGGGCAACATCGTCGGGGTAGGGATTGCTGTGAGCATGGGAGGCCCCGGTGCCGTGTTCTGGATGTGGATGACAGCGTTGCTCGGCATGTCGAGCAGCTTCTTCGAATGCACACTGGGCCAGCTCTACAAACGTAGCGATGGGAATGGCCTGTTTCGAGGCGGGCCCTCCTGGTACATCGAGCACGGACTGGGCAAACGCTGGCTCGGATCAATTGCAGCACTTCTGCTGCTGGTGACGTTTGGATTTGCAATCAATGGTCTCGAATCACATGCGGTCTCACATTCGCTGAAAGACGCTTTTGGTCTGGCGCCGATAGGGTCAGGGCTCATATTGGCGCTACTGCTCGGGGTAGTTTTCATGGGCGGGATAAAACGAATAGCTGCCGTAGCCGACCTGTTGGTGCCGCTGAAGGTTCTCGCTTACATCGGCGTTACGAGCTATGTGATCGTGCTGCAGTTCGATCAGGTTGCGCCAATGCTGATGACCATCATCCGCAGTGCATTCGGTCTGGATCAGGCCTTTGGTGGATTGGTCGGCAGCGCAATAGTCATGGGGGTGAGACGCGGTGTGTTTTCCAATGAAGCGGGACTGGGCAGCGCTCCCAATGTTGCTGCCGTGGCGAAAACCGACCATCCGGTGGCACAGGGCGTCGTGCAGGCATTCAGCGTATTCATCGACACGTTCGTGATTTGTACGTGCACGGCATTACTCATTTTGCTTTCGGGTTTCTACTCGCCGGGATTTGAGGGCGACGGCGTTGCGCTGGCGCAAAACTCGTTGGCGGCCATGGTCGGTGAATGGGGGCGAATGTTCATCAGTGTGGTGCTGGCGCTGTTCGTCTTCACGGCGATGCTCTACAACTACTACCTCGGGGAAAACAGCCTTCGGTTCATGTTTGGCGAACCCCGAAAAACGCTGTTCTTCTACCGATCGCTGGTATTGGTTTTGGTGTTATGGGGGGCGGTAGAGGATCTTTCGACCGTGCTTGCTTTCGCCGACATCACCATGACGTTGCTGGCGCTGGTCAACCTTGTATCCATGGCACTGCTGTTTAAAGTCTGCCTGCGGATCTTGCGAGATTACGACGAGCAGCGTCGTATCGGAATCAAGACGCCCCTTTTCGACTCCAGCAAGTTTCTTGATCTTGATCTCGACCCATTGGCCTGGCCGCCGCAACCAAGGGAAGTACAAACAATAAATCGCAGTTCGTCATCGGTAACCAACGAAGCAACTACACGATCAGCTTGAAAAATCAGGCCGAGTGCTGAGCCATTTGCCCCGCAATGGCTCAGCTAACCAATACACAAGTACTTCACCGAATCGAATTAAAGAACAAACAGCTCTTCTGCTCATTAAGCCGAAAACAATTATCAGGACGCGCCCGATGAATCGTTATTCCCCACTTAAATCCAACTCGACCAACAGCCCGACCTATTTAATAGATACACACGCCGCGCCCAGCGAACTATTCGAAGATGCCTGTTTCAGAATCCGCGCGGCTGTCGGCCTTCTAGAGACTCTGACATCCGTAACCATCAAGGACATCAATGACTCAGATCTTTACCGACTGCTACTCCCTGTTTATGTATTGCTTCAGGATGGTGTTGACACACTCGATCAGCTTTCCTTCAAGGGGGGCTTCGCCAATGCCTGAAGCAGCCACTTATGCAATGCTCAGGGCAGCAATGATCAAAGCGGTTGAAACAAATCTCATCCCTAGGCATTCGCTTCTCGAAGAGCACATAAAAAGCTGGGAGCGCCTTGAGCGGGTCATTCAAGCGGCGCTCGATGTGTATCCCGAACAAAAAACTGCTTCAGGACAAAAAAAGCAAAAGCCTTCAAAGACGAAAGCAGGCCACCGAGCAAAAAATCGCTAGCAATCTTCATTCAGGATATGCGCCACTAGCGCCATTGATTGATACCGCGCCAATGCGCGGCCCGCCTGGAGACCCCGTTATGAGCGAGAGTGTGTTTGCCGATCGCATCGTGCAGAACCTGCTCGACACCGACTTCTACAAACTGACGATGATGCAGGCGGTGCTGCACAACTACCCCAACGTCGAAGTCGAATGGGAGTTTCGTTGCCGTAACAGTGAGGATCTGCGTCCGTATCTGGCGGAGATCCGCTTTCAGGTCGAGCGCCTGGCCGAGTTGAGTCTGAGCGCCGATCAGTTGAGCTTTCTCGAGCGCATCTCGTTCCTCAAGCCGGATTTCCTGCGTTTCCTCGGTCTGTTCCGTTTCAACCTGCGCTACCTGCACACCGGCATCGAGAACGGCGAGCTGTTCATCCGCCTGCGCGGGCCGTGGTTGCATGTGATTCTGTTTGAAGTGCCGCTGCTGGCGATCGTCAGTGAAGTGCGCAACCGCTATCGCTACCGCGAAACGCTGCTGGAACAGGCCCGCGAACAGCTTTACCGCAAGTTCGACTGGCTGACCGCCAACGCCTCGGCCGAAGAGCTGTCGCAGTTGCAGGTCGCCGATTTCGGCACCCGCCGACGGTTTTCCTACCGGGTGCAGGAAGAAGTGGTGAACGTGCTCAAGCACGATTTCCCCGGGCGTTTTGTCGGCACCAGCAACGTACACCTGTCCCGTGAACTGGACATGAAACCACTGGGCACCATGGCCCACGAGTGGATCATGGCGCACCAGCAACTCGGTCCACGGCTGATCGACAGCCAGATCGCCGCCCTCGATTGTTGGGTCCGCGAGTACCGCGGCCTGCTGGGAATCGCCCTGACCGACTGCATCACCACCGATGCCTTCCTCGGCGACTTCGATCTGTTCTTCGCCAAGCTGTTCGACGGCTTGCGCCACGATTCCGGGGATCCGGTGCTGTGGGGCGAAAAATGCATCGCCCACTATCACAAGCTCGGCATCGATCCGATGAGCAAGACTCTGGTGTTCTCCGACAGCCTGACGCTGCCCAAGTCGCTGGAGATCTTCCGGGCGTTGCGGGGGCGGATCAATGTCAGCTTCGGCATCGGCACCAACCTGACCTGTGACATTCCGGGTGTCGAACCGATGAGCATCGTGCTTAAAATGACCGCCTGCAACGGCCAACCGGTGGCGAAGATCTCCGACGAGCCGGGCAAGACCCACTGCAAAGACCCGAATTTCGTCGCCTATTTGCGACACGTTTTCCAGGTTCCTGCCGTTTCCAGCCTTTCTAGCAAGGAGTGAATTCATGCAAGCCGTACAGCGTGAGATTGCTGAACAGCTCAACGTTCAGCCGCCGTTCGCCGATTACCAGGCCCTCGAAGCGGAAGTCGCCCGACGTATCACCTTCATCCAGGATTGCCTGACCAATTCCGGGCTCAAGACCCTGGTGCTGGGCATCAGCGGCGGTGTCGACTCGCTGACCGCAGGCCTGCTGGCCCAGCGCGCCGTACGTGAACTGCGCGAGCGCACCGGTGACGAGGCCTACAAGTTCATCGCCGTGCGCCTGCCGTACGACGTGCAGTTCGATGAGCACGATGCCCAGGCTTCGGTGGACTTCATCGCCCCGGACGAGCGCCACACCGTCAACATCGGCCCGGCAGTGAAATCCCTGGCCAGCGAAGTCGCAGCGTTCGAAGGCAAGCACGCGGTGTCGGTGGATTTCGTGCTCGGCAACACCAAAGCGCGGATGCGCATGGTCGCCCAGTACACGATCGCCGGCGCGGCCCATGGTCTGGTGATCGGCACCGACCACGCGGCGGAAGCGGTAATGGGTTTCTTCACCAAGTTCGGTGACGGCGCCTGCGATCTCGCACCGCTGAGCGGTCTGGTGAAAAACCAGGTCCGGGCCATCGCCCGCAGCTTCGGGGCACCGGAATCGCTGGTGGAAAAAGTGCCGACGGCGGATCTGGAAGACCTGTCGCCGGGCAAACCGGACGAAGCGTCCCACGGCGTGACCTACGCCGAGATCGACGCTTTCCTGCACGGCGAGCCGGTGCGTCAGGAGGCGTTCGACATCATCGTCAACACCTACAAAAAGACTCATCACAAGCGCGTCATGCCGTTTGCGCCTTGAATTCCGGGCATAAAAAAAGCGTCCCTCGGGACGCTTTTTTTTGACCTTGTGTTGCTTACTTCAGGGTCACGGTGCCTTTCATCATCGAGATGTGGCCCGGGAACGAGCAGAAGAAGCCGTACTTTTCGTCAGCCTTCAACTTGGATACGTCGATGGTCAGCGAGTCGGTTTCCTTGGCGCCGATGATTTTGGTGTGAGCGATGACGCGCTCGTCGCCGTCCTTCAGGTAGTTCTTGTCGATGCCGGCGGCCAGGCCGTCGGTGGCGATCGGCTGCATGTCGGCTTCTTTGCTGATCACCAGGTTATGGCCCATGACGTTCTTCGGCAGGCTGCCGGAGTGGGTCAGTTCGACGGTGAAGGTCTTGCAGCTCTTGTCGATCACGATCTCCTTGGTGTTGAAGGACATCTGGTCGGTGGAGTCAACGGTAGTTTTGCACTCGGCAGCCATCAATTGGCTGCTGGCCAGCGCCAGCAGGGATACCGCAACAACTTTGGAAAACATGGTGAATCTCCAAGGCAGGGTTAACAAAACACGAATGGTTGGAAGACTGCCTGAAATCTTCGCAAGTTCCTATGACTTGAGTCAAAAATTGTATACAACTTTCAGGCTATGACACTCATCGAAACAATCTAACAGCCAGACGTTTGGGCGGGACGTATCTTCAGGGCTCAACTCAACCGGAGCATCCGTCATGTCCTTCAACAGCCTGTTGTGCAGTCTGCTCGCCGCCTACGCCTGTGGTGCCAGCGGTACTTATGAAACCCCGAAACACGAAGTCTAGCCCTTGGATCAGGGCGTGCCAGCCATTACCCTGTGACCGATTGACCCAGGAGGAAGGCATGTCTCTCACATCCGTTTGTGTATTTTGCGGTGCCAACGCCGGCACCACCCCGGCGTACACCGAAGCCGCCATTGCCCTCGGCAAGGCTATCGCCGAACGTAAGCTGACCCTGGTCTATGGCGGTGGCGCCGTCGGCCTGATGGGGATTGTCGCCGATGCCGCGCTGGCGGCCGGTGGCGAAGTGATCGGCATCATCCCGCAGAGCCTGATGGACAAGGAAATCGGTCACAAAAGCCTGACACGTCTGGAAGTAGTCGACGGCATGCACGCGCGCAAGGCGCGGATGGCCGAACTCAGCGATGCGTTCATCGCCCTTCCCGGCGGCCTCGGCACCCTGGAAGAGCTGTTCGAAGTCTGGACCTGGGGCCAGCTCGGCTACCACGGCAAGCCGCTCGGCCTGCTGGAAGTGAACGGTTTCTACAGCAAACTCACTGCATTTCTCGATCACATCGTCGGCGAAGGCTTCGTTCGCGCACCACACCGTGACATGCTGCAAGTGAGTGAATCGCCTCAAACGCTGCTCGAAGCCCTCGATAACTGGAAGCCCACCGTCACGCCCAAATGGGTCGACCAGAAACCCGGTTAACCGCCGGGCACCGATACAGGGCAGAATACGCGCCGCTCAACCTCACCTTCGACCCCAGAGGATCGCCCATGGCCAAACCCAATTACTCCTTCGCCAAACGTCAACGTGACCTGGCCAAGGAACAGAAGAAAGAGGAAAAGCTTCAGCGCAAGAAACAGATGGCTGAAGAAGCGGCACTGAACCCTGACGGTGAAGTGGCGACCGATGATGATGTTGAGGCACCGAAAGACCAGGCACCCGAGGCCTGAGCAATATCGCAGGACCACTGAACGCAATTCCTGTGGGAGCGGGCTTGCTTGCGAAAGCGCCGTGACATTCACGATGGATGTGACTGACATATTGCTTTCGCGAGCAAGCCCGCTCCCACATTTGATCTTCACTCCTCCAGAGGCATCACGGTGACGCGGACTTCCGGGTCGTGATTGCCACCGCCCAATATCACCCCGCGCAACGGCGACACATCGGAGAAATCCCGCCCCCAGGCCAAGGTGATGTGCTCCAGCGCCGGCTGCACATTGTTCGTCGGGTCGAAATCCACCCAGCCCAGCACCGGGCAAAACACTGAAACCCAGGCATGGGACGCATCGGCACCGATCAACCGTGGCTGCCCCGGTGGCGGTTGAGTCAGCAGATAGCCGCTGACGTAACGCGCCGCCAACCCGCGTGATCGCACGCAGGCGAGCATCAAGTGCGCGAAGTCCTGACAGACCCCGCGCCGGCGCTCCAGCACTTCAACGAGTGGCGTCGCGACTTGCGTGGCTTCGGCGTCGAAGGTGAATTCGCTGAAGATCTTCTGCATCAGAGCCTGCACACCCAGCATCAATGGTCTGCCGGCCGGGAAACAGCTCTCCGAGAACTCGACGAAACTGCGCTTCAGGTGCACGTAGGGCGACTGGAATCGATAGCGGCAGGCTTCCAGCAACGAAGCAGACAGCGGCTGGCTGCTGTAGGTCAGCGCGTTACGCGTCAATTCCCAGGCCGGCGACTGATGGAAATCCACCACGGGCCGTGCCAGCACCTCGACCGTCAGCCGTGCATTGACCTGCAACTCATCATGTGGCCGTTCGAAGGCCAGGCGGGTCAGCGGATTGCCGAACACATCCTGCTCGTCACGGCGGGTGGTCGGCTCCGGACTGATCAGTAATTGCTGTTCGGTGCAGCGCTGCCACTCGCATTCGCGCGGCCACAGGTGCGCCAGTTGCTGAGCCAGGGACACCGGGCTGTCATAGCGATAGCAGGTGTCGTGAAAGATCTGGTAATGGGCGCTCATCAGACGGACACCGTGCGCTGGCTGACATCATCGACATGGGCGAAATGGCGCAGCGCCAGACGATCCGACACCTGACTGCTGGCGTCGGCGATCTCCTGCAACAGATCCGCCAGACCATCGAGGGCCGCGCGCACGCTGGATTCGCCGAACAGCGGATTCTCCAGACAGCACAGGTCGAAACGCGCCAGACGCTCGACCAGCGGCGGCAATCCAGCCTCCCTCGGCACACCGAAATCATCGTTCAGACGCTTGAGGGTGCGGGTCACCAGCTTCAACTGGAACAACACCGCATGGGGGTTCTGCTCATCCAGCAGCAACAGGTCGAGCACCGGAATCAATTGCGCCACCGCCAGATAGCGCGAGCGATAGGTGATGCTGCTATTCCCCAACTCCAGCAACCACTCAAGCCCGGCCTGATCGAACGCCCCGGCGCCACGCAGGAATCCCGCGAGGCTGCTGCTGAGAAACTGCAGGCGCTCGATCCGCCGGCCGATCATCAGGAAACGCCAGCCTTCGTCGCGGGTCATGTCATCGAGAGCAAACCCGGACAGCGCCGCCAGCGACATCACCAATCGGTTGAGAAAATCCAGCAGTTCGCCAAAATCCGGTTCGTCGGTGTCCAGCTCCGAAGCCTCGCGTTGCAGCTCCACCAGCGCCTGCCAGTTTTCACGGGACAGCTTGCCGCGCACCTGGGATGCAGCCCACTGCAAGCGTTGCAGGTTGGAGCGCAGGCTGAACGACCAGTCCTCGCCGAGCAGTGCCGCGAGCAGGCGCTCCGGCAGCTTGCCTTCGTCCGGCAGCAGCATCAGTCGCTCGCCGAGCTCCACGGCAGCCTGCAGGGCCTGCGGGTCATCGCCGTCGACGTAGCGCGCCAGCATGATCCGCAGCAGCCGCGCACTGTCGTCGCAACGCTCGCAGTAACGGCCGAACCAGAACAGGTTCTCCACCACCCGCGACGGCAGATACGGATCGCGGCGCACCAGATCAGGCACGCCGATGTTGCGCTGGGCTTTCCACTGCTCGCCGCTTGGCGGCCGGTCCCCCAGCACCCAGGTGTCCTTGCTCGCGCCGCCGCGCTGCATCGATACCACTTCGGCATCGGCTTCGGCCGCGACCCGGGTCAGCCCACCAGGCAGCACCCGATAACCGTCGTGACTGGCCACGGCGTACATGCGCATGCCGATTGCCCGGGGTTGCAGTTGCCCGTCCTCGGGCTGCCAGATCGGTGCCTGGGACAACTGGGCGAGTTCTTGCGCAACGTACGCATAAGGACGGGCCTGCATGCGCGCGGCGAGACTTTCACGCTGTTTTTCGCTCAGATCCCGGGCAAAAACCGGAGCGAAGCTTTGCGACGGAAACGCCGGTTTGATCAACAGCTCCGGCAGTTTCTCCAGCGCCTGGGCCAACACCGGCACCTCACCGCACCACCACGTGGCAATGGACGGCAGGATCAGCTCTTCGCCGAACAGGTACTGATTGATCTTCGGCAGGAAACCCAGCAGCCCCGGCGACTCCAGCACCCCGCTGCCCAGCGCATTGGCCACCAGCACTCGGCCCTGACGCACCGCCTCCAGCAATCCCGGAACGCCGAGCGCCGAATCCGTGCGCAACTCCAGCGGATCGCAAAAGTCATCGTCGAGCCGGCGCATGATCGCGTGTACCCGGCGCAGGCCACTGAGGGTTTTCAGGTAGACCGTGGCATCGCGCACCGTCAGGTCACCGCCCTCCACCAGCGGATAACCGAGCTGGCGCGCCAGATAAAGATGTTCGAAATAGCTCTCGTTGAAACGCCCCGGGGTCAGCAACACCACCAGCGGTGCGTCATCGTCGCAAGGCGCCTGACGGGCCAGGGTTTCCTGCAAGGTGCGGAAGAATCCGGCCAGATGCTGCACCTTCATATCCCGGTACATCTCGGGGAAGGCACGGGACACGATGGTGCGGTTTTCCAGCGCGTAACCGGCACCCGATGGCGCCTGAGTACGATCCGCCGTCACCCACCAGCGCCCGTCCGGCGTGCGCGCCAGATCCACGGCATACAGGTGCAGAAAGGCCCCCTCCGGCGGCGCAATGCCCTGACAGGGCCAGAGGAAGTTGTTGTGACCGAACACCAGCTCCGCCGGCAGCAAGCCTTCGCGAATCAACTGTTGCGGGCCATACAGGTCCGCCAGCACCGCATTGAGCAGCCGCGCGCGCTGGGCGATTCCGGCAGACAGCTGTTGCCACTCATCGGCGGCGATCACATGGGGCAGCAGGTCCAGCTCCCAAGGACGATCCGCACCCTTGGGGTCGGCATAGACGTTGTAGGTGACGCCGTTTTCCTGAATCTGCCGGGTCAGCAACGCCTGGCGCTGCGCCAGTTGCGCCGGGGTGCTGCGCTGCAATTGGTCGACCAGTCGCCGCCAGTGCGGGCGCACCGCTCCGCTGTCGTCGAGCAGTTCGTGATAGGTGCCCGCCGTAAGCGGGTAGCGGTCAAGCAGGTCAGGCATGGAAAGCTCGGCAGCCGGCAAGGTTCGGTCAGACTAACGCAGGCACATGACGCCCGGATATACGAAAAATCCGGGGGTCGTGTACGAATCAAAAGCGTCGTAAATCGAGTGTCATCGGAAACTCGTCGGAGATAGTCAGATTCGGTATAGGGAGTTTCCCCGGCGTATGTCCGATGCGGAAGAAACGTGCCATGCGCCGGCTCTCCGCTTCGTTGGCGTTGACCGGCAGCGTTTCGTAATTGCGCCCGCCCGGATGCGCGACGTGGTACTGGCAACCGCCCAGCGAGCGCTGCATCCAGGTATCAAGCAAGTCGAACACCAGCGGCGCATGCACCGGGATCGTCGGTTGCAGGCAGTTGGCCGGTTGCCATGCGCGAAAACGCACACCGGCAACAAACTCGCCCACCCGGCCGGTCGATTGCAGCGGCACCGGGATGCCATTGCAGGTCAGCAGATAACGCTGCGGCGGCAGCCCCGAAAGCTTGACCTGCAAGCGTTCCAGCGATGAATCGACATAGCGCACCGTACCGCCCGCCGCGCCCTCCTCGCCCAGCACATGCCAGGGTTCAAGGGCCTGACGCAATTCCAGTTCGATACCGTTGACGGTGTAGTCGCCGACCTTGGGAAAGCGGAACTCCAGATGCGCCGCAAACCATTCGGCGCGCAAGGGGTAACCGGCATTGTTGAGTTCGACGATGACGTCGGCGAAGTCCTGCTCGATGAAGTGCGGCAAGAGGAAGCGGTCGTGCAGTTCCGTACCCCAACGCACCAGCTTCGGCGGCGCATAAGGCTCGCGCCAGAACCGCGCCACCAGCGCCCGCAACAACAGCTGTTGCGCCAGACTCATGCGCGCATGGGGCGGCATCTCGAACGCGCGCAACTCCAGCAGACCGAGGCGCCCGGTGGCGCCATCCGGTGAATACAGCTTGTCGATGCAGAACTCGGCGCGGTGGGTGTTGCCGGTGACGTCAATCAGCAAGTTGCGCAGCAAGCGATCGACCAGCCACGGCGGGCAGTCTTCTCCCGGCGCCGGCATCTGCGCGAAAGCGATTTCCAGCTCATATAGCGCATCGTTGCGCGCTTCATCGACTCGCGGCGCCTGAGAGGTCGGGCCGATGAACAGTCCGGAAAACAGGTAGGACAGCGAAGGATGGTTGTGCCAGTAGCTGATCAGGCTGCGCAGCAGATCCGGACGGCGCAGAAACGGTGAATCGCCCGGAGTCGCGCCACCAAGCACGAAATGGTTGCCGCCGCCGGTTCCGGTATGTCGTCCGTCGACCATGAATTTCTCGGTGGACAGTCGGGTCTGGCGCGCTTCTTCGTACAGAAACTCGGTGCGCTCGACCAACTCATCCCAGGTCGCCGACGGCTGTACGTTGACCTCAATCACGCCGGGATCCGGCGTAATGCGGAAGTTGCTCAGACGCGGATCGCTCGGCGGCTCATAACCCTCCAGCAATACCGGGCAATGCAGTTCCTCGGCAGTGGCTTCGATGGCAGCCACCAGTTCCAGATAATCCTCGACCCGCTCCAGCGGTGGCATGAACAGGTACAACCGGCCTTCCCGGGCCTCGGCGCAGAATGCCGTGCGGGTCAGCCAGTCGGCGGATTCGTCAATCTTCGGCACACGCTCGTCCACCGCAGCCGGCTCACGGTGATCATTGAGCTGCGATGTTTCGGGCAGTTCGGGAAAGTCCTGATTCGGGTCATTCGGATGAATGAACGGATACTCCGCCGCCTTCACCCAGGGCTGCGAGCCCAACGGCAGGCGATACCCGAGCGGTGAATCCCCCGGCACCAGCCGACAATGTTCATCGCGCAGATACCAGCGCCCGCTCTGCCATTGATCGCCCTTGGCGGTGCGCGCCAGCGGCAGTACCTGGCCGATGACCTTGTCCAGTCCCTGACTGAACACCTTGCGCAGTCGCGCACGTTCCAGAGGTTCCTCCAGACGCGAGTCTTCGGCGCTGACGTTGCTCGGCAAGGCGCCCTCGCACCAGAGGTAATAAAAATTGTCTTCGTAGGCCGGAAAAACGAAGCGTGTCGGCAATTTCAGGCGTTCGGCGACGCTTGCCAGAAAACGCCCGGCCAGTGCGCCATCGGCGCCGTAGTCCTGCTGCTCATCGGCGATCAGCGCGTTGTTGTGCCAGATCGGCACGCCGTCGCGACGCCAGTAGCAATTCAGCGACCAGCGCGGCAGTTGCTCGCCCGGATACCACTTGCCCTGGCCGAAATGCACCAGCCCTTTGGGTGCGTAGTGCTTGCGCATGCGCTGGAACAGTTCGGCGGAGAGCCGGCGCTTGTCCGGGCCCAGCGCGGCGGTGTTCCATTCGGCGCCGTCGGGGTCGTCGATGGATACGAAGGTCGGTTCGCCCCCCATGGTCAGGCGTACATCACCTTCCAGCAGGTCGGCATCGATCTGCCGACCCAGCGCCTGGATCGCCAGCCATTGCTCATCGGTGTAGGGCTTGGTGACGCGTGGGGCTTCCCAGATCCGTTCCACCGACATGTCGTGGCTGAACTCGCATTCGCAAGGCTCCACCATTCCACTGATCGGCGCCGCCGAGGACGGATCGGGACTGCAGGCCAGCGGAATATGCCCTTCCCCGGCGAACAGTCCGGAGGTCGCATCAAGACCGATCCAGCCGGCGCCGGGCAGGTACACCTCGCACCAGGCGTGCAGGTCGGTGAAGTCCACTTCGGTGCCGGACGGGCCGTCGAGGCTTTTCACGTCGGCCGTCAGTTGGATCAGGTAACCGGAGACGAAACGTGCCGCCAGTCCGAGATTGCGCAGCAGTTGCACCAGCAGCCATGCGGAGTCGCGACAAGAGCCGGAGGCGTGTTCAAGCGTGTGCTCCGGGGTCTGAACGCCCGGCTCCATGCGAATCAGGTAATTGATGTCTTCGCTCAGACGCTGGTTGAGCGCCACCAGGAAATCCACGGCCGGCAGCGGCGTACGGTCGATGGCGTCCAGGTACGCCTTGAACTTCGGCGTCAGCGGCAGGGTTTCGAGGTACGGCGCCAGTTCCTTGCGTTCATCGGCGGCGTAGGCGAAGGGGATTTTCTCGGCGTAGGGCTCGAGGAAAAAGTCGAACGGATTGAACACCGCCATCTCGGCCAGCAGATCGACCTCGATCCGCAGTTCGGCGGTTTTCTCGGGAAACACCAGGCGTGCGAGGTAGTTGCCCTGAGGGTCCTGCTGCCAGTTGATGAAGTGCTGCTCGGGCGAGACCTTCAGTGAATAAGACAGAATCCGCGTGCGGCTGTGGGCAGCCGGGCGCAAACGCACGATCTGCGGGCCGAGTTCAACAGCGCGGTCGTAGCGGTAATGCGTGACGTGATGCAATGCGACATGAATCGACACGGCGTGCCTCCTGCGAGCCCAAGCGTATTCGAAAGCGCGCAAGACTTATGCCATGCAGAGGCTTGGGCGCTTTCCCGGAATGCTCAGGGCAGTACAGCACCAAAATCGGGCGATGCGGTGAAATGGTTTGGCACAGTTGCACGCAAATGTTGCGAAAGCGGCTTGGTACTTGATCGTTCCCACGCTCCCGCGTGGGAATGCAGCCCGTGACGCTCTGCGTCACTGGACGCGGAGCGTCCCTAGAGGCATTCCCACGCAGACGGTTCGACGCCTCGACGTGGGAACGATCAGCAAAACGCCAACCCGAAGGTTGGCGTTCTGTTCAGCTCAAGTGCGTTTCAGCGCGGTACGACCGGCTTGCGTGCCGGTTTCGGCCCTTTGCCTTTCGCCGCTTCCTTGCGCTCCTTGGCGGCCTGCTGGTTGCGGGCGAATGCCGCGGCCTTGGCCTGTTCACGCTTGTCCCAAGGATTGCCGCCGTCGCTGGCACGCGGTGGCAGACCGGTGTGCTGGGTGAGGATCTTGGTGGTCTTCTCTTTCGCGACCTTATGGCTGCCGGCCGGCGTCGAGTTCTTGCGACGGGCACTCTGGTAGCTGTCGGTGGCCGGCTGATGCAGCGGGATCAACTGGTGCTTGCCCGGCCCGATCAGGTCGCCACGGCCCATGCGGATCAGCGCTTCACGCAGCATCGGCCAGCCCTTCGGATCGTGATAACGCAGGAACGCCTTGTGCAGGCGGCGCTGCTCCTCGCTCTTGACGATGGTCACGCCGTCGCTCTTGTAGGTGACCTTGCGCAGCGGGTTCTTGCCCGAGTGATACATGGCGGTGGCCGAGGCCATCGGCGACGGATAGAACGCCTGCACCTGGTCGGCACGGAAACCGTTGCCCTTGAGCCACAGAGCCAGGTTCATCATGTCCTCATCGGTGGTGCCCGGGTGGGCCGCGATGAAGTACGGAATCAGGTACTGCTCCTTGCCCGCTTCCTTCGAGAACTTCTCGAACATGCGCTTGAAGCGGTCGTAAGTGCCGATCCCCGGTTTCATCATCTGGTTGAGCGGACCTTCCTCGGTGTGCTCCGGGGCGATCTTCAGATAACCACCGACGTGGTGGGTCACCAGCTCCTTGACGTATTCCGGCGATTCGACCGCGAGGTCGTAGCGCAGACCCGAGGCGATCAGGATCTTCTTCACGCCCGGCAGCGCACGGGCGCTGCGGTACAGCTGGATCAACGACGAGTGGTCGGTGTTCAGGTTCGGACAGATGCCCGGGAACACGCAGGACGGCTTGCGGCACGCGGATTCGATTTCCGGGCTCTTGCAGGCGATGCGGTACATGTTCGCGGTCGGGCCGCCGAGGTCGGAGATGACGCCGGTGAAACCTGGCACCTTGTCGCGGATCTCTTCGATTTCGCGAATGATCGACTCTTCGGAACGGTTCTGGATGATCCGGCCTTCGTGCTCGGTGATCGAGCAGAAGGTGCAGCCGCCGAAGCAGCCACGCATGATGTTCACCGAGAAGCGGATCATGTCGTAGGCCGGGATCTTTTCCTTGCCATACGCAGGATGCGGGACACGTGCGTAAGGCATGCCGAACACGTAGTCCATTTCTTCGGTGGTCATCGGAATCGGCGGCGGGTTGAACCAGACGTCGATCTCGCCATGCTTCTGCACCAGCGCGCGGGCGTTGCCCGGGTTGGTTTCCAGGTGCAGCACGCGGTTGGCGTGGGCATACAGGACCGGATCGTTACGCACCTTTTCCATCGACGGCAGGCGGATCACGGTCTTGTCACGGGTCATTTTCGGGCTGGCCAGGATCTGCACGACCTTGGCTTCCTGCGGATCATCGACAGGGCCTTTTTCCTGCTCGATGGCGCAAGCCGCCGTGTCCTGGGTGTTGACGTACGGGTTGATGATCTTGTCGATCTTGCCCGGACGGTCGATGCGCGTGGAGTCGACTTCGTACCAGCCCGCCGGGGTGTCACGACGGATGAACGCGGTGCCGCGCACGTCGGTGATGTCTTCGATCTTGTGACCGTAGGACAGACGCTGGGCGACTTCGACAATCGCTCGCTCTGCGTTGCCGTAGAGCAGGATGTCGGCGCTGGCGTCGATCAGGATCGAGTTGCGCACGCGATCTTGCCAATAGTCGTAGTGGGCGATGCGGCGCAGGGAGGCTTCGATGCCGCCGAGCACGATCGGCACGTGCTTGTAGGCTTCCTTGCAGCGCTGGCTGTAGACCAGGCTCGCACGATCCGGACGTTTGCCGGCCATGCCGCCCGGGGTGTAGGCGTCGTCGGAGCGAATTTTCTTGTCCGCGGTGTAGCGGTTGATCATCGAGTCCATGTTGCCGGCCGCGACGCCGAAGAACAGGTTCGGCTCGCCGAGCTTCATGAAGTCGTCTTTGGACTGCCAGTCAGGCTGGGCAATGATCCCGACGCGGAAGCCTTGCGACTCCAGCAGCCGGCCGATGATCGCCATGCCGAACGACGGGTGATCGACGTAGGCATCACCCGTGACAATGATGATGTCGCAGGAATCCCAGCCAAGCTGATCCATCTCCTCCCTGCTCATCGGCAGGAATGGCGCCGGCCCGAAACATTCGGCCCAGTATTTTGGATAGTCAAATAACGGCTTGGCTGCTTGCATGTCGATGACCGGTGTTGAGGTGCAAAATCGCGGGCGCGGAATATAGCACAAAAAATGACCAATTCCGACGGCTGTGGTCGGAAATATCATGGGCTGTCAGACGAGGGCGGAGTTACTCGTCGTCGTCGAAGTTGTAACTGCCCGGCGCGAGGTTTTCGAAGCGCGTGTACTTGCCGATGAAGGCCAGGCGGATGAAACCGATCGGGCCGTTCCGCTGCTTGCCGATGATGATTTCGGCGATGCCCTTGTGTTCGGTTTCCGGGTGATACACCTCGTCCCGGTACACAAACATGATCACGTCGGCGTCCTGCTCAATCGCTCCGGATTCCCGCAAGTCGGAGTTCACCGGACGCTTGTTGGGACGTTGCTCCAGGGAGCGGTTGAGCTGCGACAGGGCAACCACGGGGCAGTTGAATTCCTTGGCCAGGGCTTTCAGGGATCGGGAGATCTCGGAAATCTCGTTGGTCCGGTTGTCACCACTGGAGCCGGGAATCTGCATCAACTGCAGGTAGTCGATCATGATCAGGCCGATGTCGCCGTGCTCGCGCACCAGACGCCGGGTCCGGGCACGCATCTCCGACGGGCTGATACCGGCAGTGTCGTCGATGAACAGCTTGCGATCGTTGAGCAGATTGACCGCCGAGGTCAGGCGCGGCCAGTCGTCGTCTTCCAGCTGGCCGGAACGCACCTTGGTCTGGTCGATCCGACCGAGGGACGACAGCATACGCATGATCAGCGATTCGCCTGGCATCTCGAGAGAGTACACCAGCACCACCTTGTCGCTGCGCAACACGGCGTTTTCCACCAGGTTCATCGCGAAAGTCGTCTTACCCATCGACGGACGGCCGGCGACGATGATCAAGTCGGCCGGTTGCAGGCCGCTGGTCTTCTCGTCGAGGTCGGTGTAGCCGGTGGACAGGCCGGTGATCGCATCCGAGGTGTTGAACAGCGTATCGATGCGGTCGATGGCCTTGGTGAGCAGGTCATTGACACCCACCGGGCCGCCGGTTTTCGGCCGGGCCTCGGCAATCGCGAAGATCTGCCGCTCGGCTTCGTCGAGGATTTCCTCGGCGGTGCGACCCTCGGGGTTGAAGGCGCTGTCGGCAATTTCGGTGCTGATACCGATCAGCTGACGCAACGTCGCACGCTGGCGGACGATCTGCGCATAGGCCTTGATGTTGGCGACGGACGGCGTGTTTTTCGCCAGCTCACCAAGATAACCGAGGCCGCCGACCTGCGAGGTCTGACCTTCCTTGTCCAGTTGTTCGGCAAGGGTCACGACGTCGATGGGCAGGTTCTGATCGGCCAGTTTGGCGATCGCTCGGAAAATCAGACGGTGGTCATGTCGGTAGAAATCGCCGTCGGAGACTTGATCGAGCACCCGTTCCCAGGCGTTGTTGTCCAGCATCAGACCACCGAGCACGGCCTGTTCGGCCTCGATGGAATGCGGCGGCACCTTCAGCGCGGCGGTTTGCAGATCATATTGCTCGGGAGCGGAGATTTCGTTCATGGCCACTTTTTAATCAGGAAAAGCAGGGAGTGCAGAAAGACAAAGGGCACGACCTGTAAACAGGATCGTGCCCGATGTTAACCGTCTGCCGGACAAGCCGCCAGTCGATCAGGGTGTTGCTTAAGCTGCTACCACGACAACGCGTACGGTGGCTTCAACTTCGGCGTGCAGGTGCACAGCCACGTCGAATTCACCCACGTTGCGGATGGTGCCGTTCGGCAGACGAACTTCGCTTTTCGCAACTTCAACGCCGGAGGCGGTCAGTGCGTCAGCGATGTCGTGAGTACCGATCGAACCGAACAGCTTGCCTTCGTCGCCAGCGGTGGCAGTGATGGTCACTTCCAGCTCGGCCAGTTGGGCAGCACGGCTTTCAGCCGATGCTTTACGGTCTGCGGCGGCTTTTTCCAGCTCAGCGCGACGCTCTTCGAACGCAGCCAGGTTGGCAGCGGTCGCAGCGGTGGCTTTGCCGAAAGGCAGCAGGTAGTTACGGCCGTAACCGGCCTTAACGTTTACTTTGTCGCCTAGGTTGCCCAGGTTGGCGATTTTTTCCAGAAGGATCAGTTGCATGTGGAAATCCTCTTAACTTTTAACCTTCACCGTTCGCGTTATCGGTGTCTTTCGACACCCGACCGCGAAAATCAATCAGGCTGTCGACAATGGCCAGAACCACGAGCAACGGATAGATCAGCTGCATGAACAGCAACAGCGTCACGTACAACCCCACCAGCCAGAAACCGACCAGTCGCCTTTGCGCCACCAGCCCGTGAATCAGGGCCAGCCCGGCGAACACCAGCGGTACACTGCACAACGGCGTCAACATGGCCATCTGTGCACCGAGGTTCGGGCCCAGAAGCATCAACGCCAGCAGTAACATCGCCGGCCCCAGCGGGATCCGGATGGCGCGAAACTCGCGACCAAAACCACCCGGGTTGTACAACAACGCCTGCCAGTACCGCCCGACAATCAGGCTCAGCACGCTGACGATCTGCAACAAGGCCGCAATCAGGCCGGTCACGACCGGTGCGATCAGCGACGCGAAATGCGCCTGCTCGTCTACCGACAAATGTTGGTAGGCATCACCGAGAAGCGCGGGCATGACCTTTATCAAGGCCTGCGCCAGCATCTCGATCTGGGGCGCAAACGCCGCCCCGAGCACCACTGAAAACACCAGCCCCATGGCCACGCTGACCAGCAGCGTACGGACCCAGGACTCGCTTGCGCGCAACACCAGCGCAAGCCCCGAAGACCCCAGCAGCACCAGAAGCGCACGTGGGTCATCGGCATACAACCACCAGATCAATGCCGGCAGCAGTCCCAACGACACGACGCCCAGGGCGTCGGCCAATCCGCGCCGCAGAAGCACCAGGCTTCCGGCGGCAGCACCCAACCAATACAACAACGGCAATGTTGCACACCCGGCCACTACAAGAGTGGCCTGCATACGGCCGCGCATGATGAACTCAGCTAAGGCACGCATGCATTCAATCCTTTGCTACTTGTCGACTGCCCGGTCTCAGCGGCCGTGGCTGTCGGTGTAGGCCAGCAGGGCCAGGAAGCGGGCGCGCTTGATAGCGGTGGCCAGCTGACGCTGATAACGAGCTTTGGTACCGGTGATGCGGCTTGGAACGATTTTGCCGGTCTCGGATACGTAGGCTTTCAGAGTGTTGAGATCTTTGTAGTCGATCTCCTTCACGTCTTCAGCGGTGAAGCGGCAGAATTTACGACGACGGAAGAAACGTGCCATTTGATAGGCTCCTTAAAAGGTCCGTGGATTACTCGTCAGCGTTATCGCTGTTGTCGCTGTCGCTATCGCTGTCATCGCCATCGGCGCTGCCATCGTGCTCAGGACGTTCGCGACGCTCACGGCGCTCACTGCGGTTTTCTTCAGCCTTGAGCATCTCGGACTGGCCGGTAACGGCTTCGTCGCGACGGATGACCAGGTTACGGATCACAGCATCGTTGTAGCGGAAGTTGTCTTCCAGCTCGGCCAGGGCCTTGCCGGTGCACTCAACGTTCAGCATCACGTAGTGAGCCTTGTGAACATTGTTGATTGCGTAGGCCAGTTGACGACGGCCCCAGTCTTCCAGACGGTGGATTTTGCCGCCGTCTTCTTCGATCAGCTTGGTGTAACGCTCAACCATGCCGCCGACTTGCTCGCTCTGGTCAGGGTGGACCAGAAAGATGATTTCGTAATGACGCATGAATGCTCCTTACGGGTTGTAGCCTGCCGCTCAAAAACGGTCAGACAAGGAGTGAATGACACTTATGGACTTGCCGGCGCGGGGCACATGCATGCCTGCCGCCACAGCAAGGGGCGCAATTGTAGAGAAGGGACTGAAGAGGTGCAAGGCAATTGGTGATTATTTGAACAGTCACCATTGCGGGTCACACCACAAAGCACTGCGGGAGCGAGCCTGCTCGCGATTGGGGGAAACACTCAACAATGATGCTGAATGTAACTCCGCTTTCGCGAGCACGCCCGCTCCCACATTTGAATCGCCGTATGGCTCAAGGCTTTTTGGCAGCTGCCCTGGCCTTGGCACCGCGCTGGCGCTGGGCTTCGAACAGGCACACGCCTGTCGCCACGGAAACGTTGAGACTGCTGACGCTACCGGCCATCGGCAGGTGCACCAGGTAATCGCAATGCTCGCGGGTCAGGCGACGCATGCCTTTGCCTTCGGCACCCATGATCAGGATGGTCGGGCCGGTCAGGTCCTGGTCATAGATGCTGACCTCGGCCTCACCCGCCGTGCCGACAATCCATAACCCGCGTTGCTGGAGTTTTTCCAGGGTGCGCGCAAGGTTGGTGACGGCCACCAGCGGAATCACTTCCGCCGCGCCGCAGGCCACTTTACGCACGACAGGCGTCAGAGTGGCCGACTTGTCCTTCGGCACGATGACCGCCAAAGCACCGGCTGCGTCCGCCGAACGCAGGCACGCGCCGAGGTTGTGCGGGTCGGTCACGCCGTCGAGCACCAGCAACAGCGGCGCGCCCTCGGTGCGATCAAGCAGTTCGTCGAGCATCGCCTCGCCCCAGACCTGGCTCGGACTAACGTCCGCCACCACGCCCTGGTGCACGCCCTCGACCCAGGCATCCATTTCGCGGCGCTCGGCCTGACCGATCTGAACCCGGTTTTCGTTGGCCAGTTCAATGAGCGTCTGCACTCGCGGATCGTTACGGCTTTCGGCCAGCCAGATCTGCTTGACGCGCTTAGGGTGGTGACGCAGCAACGCTTCTACCGCGTGAACGCCGTAGATTTTTTCCAACTGACTCATGACTTCGCCTTCGGTTTACGTGCCCCGCCGCTTTTGGCTGGAGCGGAGCCCGCTTTCGGCGGGCCCTTGCGGTGTTTGCTCGGCTTGGCTGGCTTGCCGCCGGAGGCCTTGTCAGGCGCCGACCGTCCGGTCTTTCCCCCGGACGCCGCTTTACCACCGCTCTTGGCGTCGGCCAGCAAGGCCTTTTTCAATTCACGGCTTTTGCGCAGCTCGGCGTTTTTCGCCACGGCATCGCTCGGACGATAGGCCTCGACAGCTTTTTCCTTGGCCGGACGACGGCTGGCGGTTTTTGCCGGAGCTTTTTCTTCCACAGCCTTGGCCGCCGGAGCGGTCGCCTCGGCGCCACGCTTCTTGCGGCCGATCGGCGCGCTGATGGTTTTTTCAGCCATCTCGAAGTCGATCTTGCGCTCGTCGAGATCGACGCGCATGACGCGCACTTCAACGGTATCGCCAAGACGGAAGCTGCGACCGGTGCGCTCGCCCGCCAAGCGGTGGTGCACAGGGTCGAAGTGGTAGTAGTCGCCCGGCAGTGCGGTGACGTGCACCAGACCTTCGACGTAGATATCGGTCAGTTCGACGAACAGACCAAAACCGGTCACGGCAGTGATCACGCCCGGGAACGATTCGCCCACGCGATCCTTCATGAACTCGCACTTGAGCCAGTTCACCACATCGCGGGTCGCTTCGTCGGCACGGCGCTCGCTCATCGAGCACTGCTCGCCGAGCTGCTCCAGCGCTGCTTCGTCGTACGGATAGATGCGCGCCTTCGGAATGGTCATCGCGCCGGCACGACGAACGTGCGGGGTGTCCTGTTTCGAATGGATCACGCTGCGGATCGCCCGGTGCGTGAGCAGGTCCGGGTAACGACGGATCGGCGAGGTGAAGTGGGTATAGGCTTCGTAATTCAGGCCGAAGTGGCCTTCGTTCTGGGCGCTGTACACCGCCTGGCTCAGGGAGCGCAGCATCACGGTCTGGATCAGGTGGAAATCCGGACGGTCCTTGATGCTGGCCAACAGGGCCTGATAATCCTTCGGCGACGGGCCATCCTTGCCTTTGTGCAAGGACAGACCGAGCTCACCCAGGAACGCACGCAGTTTTTCCAGACGCTCCGGTGGCGGGCCGTCGTGGACGCGGTACAGCGCAGGGATCTCGTGCTTCTTCAGGAATTCGGCGGTGGCCACGTTGGCCGCCAGCATGCATTCCTCGATCAGCTTGTGCGCGTCGTTGCGGGTGGTCGGACGGATTTCGGCAATTTTGCGCTCGGAACCGAAGATGATCCGGGTTTCCTGCGTTTCGAAATCGATCGCGCCACGCACGTGACGGGCAGCCAGCAATACCTTGTACAGCGCGTAGAGCTGCTTCAGATGCGGCAAGACGTCGGTGTATTCACCACGAAGTTTGCGACCTTCGGCGGCCTTCGGCGTTTCCAGCATGGCACTGACCTTGTTGTAGGTCAGACGGGCGTGAGAGTGAATCACCGCTTCATAGAAGCAATAGTCGGTCATTTCGCCGGACTTGGAGATGGTCATCTCGCAAACCATGGCCAGACGGTCGACGTGGGGGTTCAGCGAGCACAGACCGTTGGACAGCTGCTCCGGCAGCATCGGCACCACGCGCTCGGGGAAGTACACCGAGTTGCCACGGACCTGGGCTTCGTTGTCCAGAGCCGAACCGATCTTCACGTAGCTGGAAACGTCGGCAATCGCCACGTACAACTTCCAGCCGCCGGAGAACAGGCGCAGTTTGCCGGGCTTGGCTTCGCAATAGACCGCATCGTCGAAGTCGCGGGCATCTTCGCCGTCGATGGTGACAAACGGCAGATGGCGCAGGTCGACGCGCTTCTCTTTGTCTTTCTCTTCGACTTCCGGCTTGAGCTTGCCGGCTTCCTTCAGAACAGCTTCAGGCCAGACGTGCGGAATGTCGTAGGTGCGCAGGGCGACATCGATTTCCATGCCCGGCGCCATGTAGTTGCCGACGACTTCGATCACATCGCCTTGCGGCTGGAAGCGCGGAGTCGGCCAGTGGGTGATTTTCACCTCGACGAACTGACCGATCTGGGCGTTGGCGTTGCGGCCCGGCGTCACCAGCACTTCCTGCTGGATCTTCGGGTTGTCCGCGACGACGAAACCGATACCGCCCTCTTCGAAGTAACGGCCGACGATGCTTTCGTGGGCACGGGACACCACTTCGACGATCACACCTTCGCGACGACCACGACGGTCCAGCCCGGAAACACGGGCCAGGGCACGGTCGCCGTCGAACACCAGACGCATTTGCGCCGGGCTCATGAACAGGTCGTCGGAGCCGTCATCCGGCACCAGGAAGCCGAAGCCGTCGCGGTGACCGCTGATGCGGCCGAGGATCAGGTCGAGCTTGTCCACCGGCGCATACGTGCCACGGCGGGTGTAGATCAGTTGAGCGTCGCGCTCCATGGCGCGCAGGCGGCGGCGCAGGGCTTCAATCTGGTCTTCCGTGGTCAGACCAAACTCTTCGACCAGTTGCTCGCGGGCAGCAGGCGAACCCCGATCAGCAAGGTGCTGAAGGATCAGTTCGCGGCTGGGAATAGGGTTTTCATATTTTTCCGCTTCACGAGCGGCCTCGGGATCGAGGGACTGCCAATCGGCCATTAGAGAGTTTTCACCTTGTCTATATGCGGGTTAGTTTGGCATAGGCGCCATCAAACGGGAAATTTCCGACTATATAAGGCGCGTCTGGAGCCTTGTATCGACGCCTGAGGGGCGTTTTGAACACCGCTGGTAAAAAAAACCATTTTTTTTGCTGGCAGGGGTTTACAGTTAAAAACACGCTCCGTATAGTGCGCGCCATCGACGACGTACACACGTTGGCGAGATGCCCAGGTGGTGAAATTGGTAGACACGCCAGCTTCAGGTGCTGGTGACCTTACGGTCGTGGAAGTTCGAGTCTTCTCCTGGGCACCAATTTCGAGTTTGAGACTAGATCAGTTTCAAGACTCACACAAAACCCGCGAAAGCGGGTTTTTTGCATTCTGCGCCCGGGATTTTTCTGAAAATGATTTATTAAAATCAAATCAGGGGTTTACAGATCAAAAGGCGCTCCGTATAGTGCGCCACATCAACGGCGGCAACGCTGAAGATGAAGCCCAGATGGTGAAATTGGTAGACACGCCAGCTTCAGGTGCTGGTGACCTTACGGTCGTGGAAGTTCGAGTCTTCTTCTGGGCACCAATTCAAATTCAAGGTCACGATCTTGAATTTCACAAAAACCCGCGAAAGCGGGTTTTTGCGTTTCCGGGGTCTGGAAAAGATGAATCCAAACGTCTACCAGACCTACCCTTTGCCCACAAGGCGCACTTGAGAAACAATATCGTTTATCATTGTTGCAAGTTTTTGCAATGCGACAGTGAGGAACCCTGCGAATGATGTTTCGAAATACCCTGCGCCGCGGCTTGACCGTCACCCTGCTCAGCCTGGCACTCGCCACTCCCCTCACCCAGGCTGCCGACGCGGTTTCCCTGACTCTCTATAACGGTCAGCACAAGGAGGTCGGCGACGCCATCGCCAAAGCCTTCGAAGCCAAGACCGGCATTCACGTCAATGTACGCAAGGGCAGCAGCAATCAGCTGGCCAGCCAGATCATCGAAGAAGGCGACCGCTCTCCCGCCGACGTCATCTACACCGAAGAATCCCCACCGCTGAACAACCTCGGCGAACTCGGCCTGCTGGCCAAGACCGACGACGCGACCCTGGCCGTTCTGCCGAAAGAATACGTCGCCGGCAACGGCACCTGGATCGGCGTCACCGCCCGGGTTCGCGTGGTGGCCTTCAACCCGAAACTGGTCGATGAAAAAGACCTGCCAAAATCGGTGCTGGATTTCGCCGACCCGCAGTGGCAAGGCAAGGTCGGTTTCGTACCGACCAGCGGCGCGTTCCAGGAACAGGCAGTCGCCATCATCAAGAAGCACGGTCGCGACGCCGCCGAAGAATGGCTGACCGGACTGCGCGCCTTCGGCAAGACCTACAGCAACAACATGGTCGCCCTCAAGGCTGTGGAAAACGGCGAAGTCGCCACCGTACTGGTGAACAACTATTACTGGTTCGCCCTGCAGCGGGAAAAAGGTCAGCTTGATTCGAAACTGCATTACTTCACCGGCGGCGACGTTGGCGGCCTGATCACCGTGTCCAGTGCAGCCGTGCTGAAATCCAGCAAACATCCAAAAGAAGCCCAGCAGTTCCTCGCCTACATGGCCAGCGAAGAAGGCCAGCGCGTCATCACCCAGACCACTGCCGAATACCCGCTGCATAAAGGCATGGAATCGGATCGCGGTCTCAAGCCGTTCAACGAACTGGAAGCACCGGATGTCACGCCCGCCGATCTCGGCAATGCCGAAGAAGCGCTGGAGCTGGAACGCGAAGTTGGCCTGAACTGATGACCACATCGTTATCCGCCCCCGCCACGCGCGGGGGTTACGTGCCACGGCGCAAGCGGCCGTCGATCTGGCTGGTGCTGCCGGTGTTGCTGCTGGTGGTCATGAGCCTGCTGCCGCTGGCCTACGTCGGCCTCAAAGCCTGGCAAGCGGGCTGGACCGAAGCGCTGCACTTGCTGTGGCGCCCGTACGTATTCGGCCTGCTGCGCAATACACTGGCGCTGATGGTTGGCGTGACGGTGACTTGTGGCGTGATCGGCCTGTCGCTGGCCTGGTTACTGGAGCGCAGCAACCTGCCGGGCCGGCGGCTGTGGGGCGTGATTCTTTGCCTGCCGTTCGCGGTGCCGGCGTTTGTCAGCAGCTTTACCTGGGTTTCGCTCAGCGCGCAGTTCGAAGGACTCGGCGGGGCGATCCTGGTGATGAGCCTGTCGAAGTACCCGCTGATCTTTCTGCCGGTAGCCGCCACGCTGCGCAATCTTGATCCCTCCCTTGAGGAATCGGCACGGACGCTGGGCCAGAATCGCTTGGGCGTTTTTTTCCGTGTCACCCTGCCCCTGCTCTGGCCTTCACTGCTGGCTGGTTCGCTACTCATTGCATTGCACATGCTGGTGGAGTTCGGCGCACTGTCGATCATTGGCCTGCAAACCTTCACCACCGCGATCTATCAGCAATTCGAACTGGAATTCAGCAATGCCAACGCAGCGATGCTGTCGGCGGTTTTGCTGGTGCTGTGCCTGATGCTGTTGTGGCTGGAACTGCGCGTGCGTGGCAAGGGCCGCCATGTGCGTACCGGCCAGGGCGCGGCGCGTCGGGCTGAACAAGTGCGACTTGGGCCGTGGGCGATCGCAGGCCAGTTGTATTGCCTGATGCTGGCGGTTGTCGGCAGCGGGATTCCGCTGGGCATGCTGGCTTACTGGCTCGCCGTGGGATCGTCAGCGGCCTTTCCGGTGGCCGCAATCACTGAAGCCTTGCTGTCTTCACTGGCGCTATCGCTGGGTGGCGCGGGATTGTGTCTGGTGCTGGCGGTACCGGTCGGATTGCTGGTAGTGCGCTACAAAGGCCAACTGGCGATCTGGGCCGAACGCCTGCCCTATCTGCTGCACGCCCTGCCGGGACTGGTGATTGCCCTGACGCTGGTGTATTTCGCCCTGCATTACGTGCCGGTGCTGTACCAGACCTCCGCGCTACTGCTGATCGCCTATGCGCTGCTGTTTCTGCCGCTGGCTCAGGCACCGATCCGCACGGCGCTGAACAAGGCCGCACCGCAACTCGAAGAAGCCGCCCGCACGCTGGGCGCATCGTCGTTCACGGCGTTCTGCCGAGTGACCCTGCCGATCATCTTCCCGGCACTGGGCGCCGCCTTTGCGCTGGTGTTTCTGGATGCCATGAAGGAGTTGACGGCAACGTTGCTGCTGAGTCCGACGGGGCTCAACACCTTGGCGACGGAAGTCTGGGCGCACACCGCTAATGTCGAGTTTGCAGCGGCAGCGCCTTATGCGGCGTTGTTGATTGTGGTATCGGGATTGCCCGTTTACCTGCTGACGACCCGGATGTATTTGAGCCGATAAAAAGATCGCAGCCGAGGCTGCGATTTTTTTTGCCTGTCACATCAAGCCCGAAACTGGCCCAGACTGGCCTTGAGTTGCGCCGCCAGACCATCAAGCACCTTGCCGCTGGCCGTGGTTTCGACCACCGCCTGAGCGGCTTTCTCGGCCTGGGCATGAATCGTCTCGACCCGCCCACGCACTGCCTGCGCGCCCTGCGCCTGATGCGCCGCAGCCTGAGTCGCCAGCCCGATCGCCGCATGCACCTGCTCGACCGACGCCTGAACCGATTGCTGCAACCGCGCGCTGTCTCGCAACACCAGCAAGCCCTCGCTGGCCTGACGCCCGGCCTGACCGATCGCCTCCACCGCTTCACGGGCTCCCTGCTGCAAAGCCACAATGTGCGCCTGAATGTCGCCGGTGGAACTTTGGGTCTTGCTCGCCAACGCGCGGACTTCATCCGCCACCACCGCAAACCCGCGACCGGTCTCGCCCGCCCGGGCCGCTTCAATGGCGGCGTTGAGCGCCAGCAGGTTGGTCTGCTCGGCGATACCGTGAATCACGGTCAGCACCACTTCGATCTGTTCACTCTGCTGCGCCAGCCGTTCGATGACTTTCGCCCCGGTATCGACCTGTCCCGCCAACGCCTCGATAAGGCTGCCGACCTTCGCCGAAGTGCGAGTGTTCTCGTCGGTGGCCTGCCGAATATCCACCACCTGTTTCAACGCGGCCTGCATCGCATGGCTTTCCGACTGTGCTTCGTCGGCCATTTGCGACAGTGCCCGCAGACTTTCAGCCACTTCATCACGCTGCATCCCGGCCGCCGCATCGGCACCGGCGTTGCGCAGAGTCATGGCACCGATTTCCACACCGGTACGCTGAGCCACATCCCCGGCCTCACGCACGATTGGCTGCAACTTATCCACAAAGCGGTTGACCGCCGAAGCCATGTCGCCGATTTCGTCCTTGCTATTGATCTGCACACGCTTGGTCAGATCGCCCTCGCCTGCTGCCAGATCATCCATCGCCGCATTGAGCATTTTCAGGCGTTTGACCACTCGATGACCAAGCACGACCGCCAGCAGCAACAACACGCCGGCACCGACCAGCGCCAGGCCCATGCCGATGCGCCAGCGCAGGGTGGCTGCAGCATCCTGCACGGTACTGGTGGTGTTGGCCTTCATTTCGGCAGCCGTGGACTGCGCCGATTGCAAGCGCGCACGCATGGCGGTGGCACTGTCGGCCGCAGCGCCCTTGAGGCTGTCGCCGACCAGTTGATCGCTGCTGGCAATCAGCGCCGCGAAGCGCTGATCGAGTGCCGCCAGATCGGCTTCCACCGAAGCAGTCGAGACGCCCATCAATACCTTGCCGATCTCCACGCCATTGGGGTTGATCGAGGCTTCCAGGTAGTAGACCGACGGATCGTTCTTCGCCGCATCCAGCACTTTATCCAGTGCCCGCTCACCCTGGCCCTTTTCCAAAAGGGCCTTGTTGATCGGGTTTTCACGGTTGAGGTAGCGGGTCAGATGCTGGCCGGTGGCGTCGTCATACACCACGAACAGCACGTTGGGGTTGCGCTGGGCCCGGCGGGCGAATTCGGACAGGGTCGGCACGTCGCTGTCCCACATGGCGCGAGGCGCCACCGAGGCCAGCAACTGGGCCATGTCATTGGCCGAATCCTTCAGGTCTTTTTCCAGAGTCGCACGCAGTTGCGCCTGCTCGTCCTTCAGACGCGAGGAAAGACCGGCGGTCAGACGCTGACGGGTACTTGAGGAGAGGTTGTCGAGGCTCGATGTGACTTCGCGCCCGGCCTGCTCCAGCTCACCGGACAATTTCTGGCTGTCGGCGCCCAGGCGGGTGCCGAGATCGGCTTCCAGCGCAGTCACGGTGCTCCGCGTCAGGGCAACGGCCACCAGCACTTGCACCAAAAGGGCGATACCAAGGGTAACGAACACGGGCCGCAACAGACGGCTTTGTAACAGTGAGAGAACGGCTGACACTTTGAATCCCTCTACTTCTGACGCCATTAATTTGATGGCACTCTTGTAGACAGAATCACAGCAAAGGTCATGCCGTCCAACAGGCATAAACGACAAAGGCCCCGATGAAGGGGCCTTTGTGTTTTTACATCAACGACTTATCAAGCGAACGGATGACGCAGAACGATGGTTTCGTTGCGGTCCGGGCCCGTCGAAATAATGTCGATCGGCGCGCCGACCAGCTCTTCGATGCGCTTGATGTAATTGCGTGCAGCCTGTGGCAGCTCTTCCAGGGTCTTGGCACCCAGGGTCGATTCGCTCCAGCCCGGCATCTGCTCGTACACCGGCTCCAGGCCAATGTAGCTGTCAGCATCGGTCGGTGCATCGATCATGGCGCCATCAGCGTTCTTGTAACCCACGCAGATGTTGATGGTTTCCAGACCGTCCAGCACGTCCAGCTTGGTCAGGCACAGGCCCGAGATGCTGTTGACGTCGATGGCGCGACGCAGAATGTTGGCATCGAACCAGCCGCAACGACGGGCGCGACCGGTGGTGGCGCCGAACTCATGACCACGCTTGGCGAGGAACGCACCAACATCGTCGAACAGTTCGGTCGGGAACGGACCCGAACCGACGCGCGTGGTATAGGCCTTGGTAATACCGAGGATGTAGTCGATGAACATCGGGCCGACACCCGAACCGGTCGCGATGCCGCCGGCAGTGGTGTTGGAGCTGGTCACGTACGGGTAAGTACCGTGGTCGATGTCCAGCAGCGAACCCTGAGCGCCTTCGAACATGATGTCCTTGCCGGCGCGACGCAGGTCGTGCAGCTCGGCGGTGACGTCGAGCATCATCGGCTTGAGCAGTTCGGCGTATTCCATGCACTCGTCGAGTGTCTTCTGGAAGTCGATGGCCGGCTCTTTGTAGTAATTGACCAGTACGAAGTTGTGGTAATCCAGCAACTCACCCAGCTTGGCGGCGAAACGCTCACGGTGGAACAGGTCACCGATGCGCAGGCCGCGACGTGCAACCTTGTCTTCGTACGCCGGGCCGATGCCGCGACCGGTGGTGCCGATCTTCATCTCGCCACGGGCCTTTTCACGAGCCTGGTCCAGTGCCACGTGGTAGGACAGGATCAGCGGGCAGGATGGGCTGATGCGCAGGCGCTCGCGAACCGGTACGCCCTTCTCTTCCAGCTTGGTGATTTCCCGCAGCAGGGCGTCAGGTGCAACCACCACGCCGTTGCCGATCAGGCACTGCACGCCTTCGCGCAGCACGCCCGACGGGATCAGGTGCAGGACGGTTTTCTCACCGTCGATCACCAGGGTGTGGCCAGCGTTGTGGCCACCCTGGTAGCGCACTACGGCGGCAGCATGTTCGGTCAGCAGATCAACGATCTTGCCTTTGCCCTCATCACCCCATTGGGTGCCCAGGACTACGACATTCTTACCCATAACACTTGTCCTCATTCGCGCAAACTTGGTGCCGGCGGTGGCCGGCAGGAAAACTCAGGAAGCCAGTGGCGATACTTGCCAAAGCCCGTTCTGCTGGATCAATTGCCGGTCGCAGTCCGCATCACGGGCGGCGGCCAAAGGTTGTCCAGGCAATGCCTGAACGACACGCTGACCCTCACTGCGCAACTGGCAAACCTGCTGCCAGAGTGCCGCATCCGTACTGTCAGGCATCCAGATACCGCCAGACGGTAGCTCGATCTCAGCACGCCCCAGGGTCACCAGGGTTTTCAAATCGGTGGAGAAGCCGGTGGCCGGACGGGCGCGACCGAAGTCGGCGCCGATGTCGTCGTAGCGACCGCCCTGAGCGATGGACTGGCCAACACCCGGCACGAACACCGCGAACACCACACCGGTGTGGTAGTGATAACCGCGCAGCTCGCCCAGGTCGAAGTACAGCGGCAATTCCGGGAAGCGCACTGACAGGCGCTCGGCGATCGCCAGCAAATCTTCCAGCGCCGCCAGTACTGGCGCCGGCGCATTGGCCAGACGCTCGCGGGCAGCGGTCAGTACTTCACGGCCGCCGCACAGATCGACCAGCGCACGCAACATGCCGGACAGATCGGCCGGCAGACCTTCGGTCAAGGTAATGACCTCGTCGATGGCCTTGCGTTGCAGTGCATCGAACAACTGCTGCTCGACTTCACCCGACAGACCGGCCGCCTGAGCCAGACCGCGGTAGATGCCGACATGCCCGAGATCCATGTGCACGTCCGGCACGTCGGCCAGTTGCAGCATGGCCAGCATCAGGCTGATGACTTCGACATCGCTGCTCGGGCTGGCATCGCCGTACAACTCGGCGCCCAGCTGGATCGGGCTGCGCGAAGACGACAAGGCACGCGGCTGGGCATGCAGCACGCTGCCGGCGTAGCACAGACGGCTCGGGCCTTCGCGACGCAGGGTGTGCGCATCGATGCGCGCCACTTGCGGCGTGATGTCGGCACGGAAACCCATCTGCCGGCCCGATTGCGGGTCGATGACCTTGAAGGTACGCAGATCCAGGTCCTGGCCCGCGCCGGTCAGCAGGGATTCCAGGTACTCGATATGGGGAGTCACGACAAACTCGTAACCCCAGCTCTGGAACAGATCCAACACCTGACGACGCGCGACTTCAATGCGCGCCGCTTCCGGTGGCAGTACTTCTTCGATGCCATCTGGCAGCAGCCAGCGGTCTACCGTTGCCATTACGCCATTCCCCTTAGATCCGGGCGGCCAGCCCGAGGGCGAGCCTTGAGTGAAGCAGAAAATGACCGGCCCGTTCAAAACGCACGCGCATGAACGACGCGGCGAAAGGCCTGTTACCGGCTTCGCCCATCACTTTCCTCGAAAAACTGTCGGGCCATTCAACCCGATCTTCTGCAACAAAAACAGCAATCAAACGTGCAGACGCAAAAAAGCCGGGAATTTCCCGGCTGCCGCATCATACACACGTTTTCCCAAAGGATCACCCCGCCCGAGGTTTTAGCCGCCGGGCGGAGTAATTCAGGTCAACGTCGTATCAAGGCTTGGCCTTCTCCAGATACTTGAAGAAGTCGCTGCTTGGGTCGAGGACCATGACGTCGGATTTGTTCGCGAAGCTTTCACGGTAGGCACGCAGGCTACGGTAGAACGCGTAGAAATCCTGATCCTGACCGTAGGCCTTGGAGTAGATCGCAGCGGCCTGGGCGTCGCCGTCACCGCGAATCTCTTCGGATTCACGATAGGCTTCAGCCAGCAACACGCGGCGTTGACGATCGGCGTCGGCACGGATGCCCTCGGCCAGCTCGTTACCTTTGGCGCGGTGCTCGCGAGCTTCACGCTCACGCTCGGTGCTCATACGTTCGAACACGCTGCGGTTCACTTCTTTCGGCAGATCGATGGCCTTGACCCGGACATCGACGACTTCGATACCCAGCTCTTTTTCCGCCATCTTGTTCAGCGACGCCGTGATGTCAGCCATCAGCGCATCGCGCTCACCCGACACCACTTCGTGCAGGGTGCGCTTACCGAACTGGTCACGCAGGCCCGATTCCAGACGACGGGAAAGACGCTCGTCGGCAATCTGCTTGAGGCCGGACGTTGCGGTGTAGAAGCGCTCGGCATCTTTCACGCGCCACTTGGCGTAGGCATCGACCATCACGGCTTTCTTTTCCAGCGTCAGGAAGCGCTGCGTCGGCGCATCCAGCGTCATCAGACGTGCGTCGAATTTACGCACCTGGTTAACGTATGGAACCTTCACATGCAGACCCGGCTGGACGTCAGCCTGAACCACGCGACCGAATTGCAGCAACACCGCGCGCTCGGTCTGAGCGACGATGTAGAAGCAGTTCCAGCCAATCAGTACCACGACAACGCCAACGATCAGGGCGATCAGCGATTTATTGCTCATCAGCGGGTCTCCCTTGTACGCGACTGCGGCAGGTCAGTGACATGCGGCGTGACGTCCGTGTTGTTGCTGGCGGCAGCCGAACCGGTGACCGGCGCATTGCTGCCCGAACTGTTCTGAATCATCTTGTCCAGCGGCAGGTAAAGCAGATTGCTCTGGCCATTCTTGTTGCCGGTCACGAGTACCTTGCTGGTGCTGCTGAAGACTTCCTGCATGGTGTCCAGGTACAGACGCTGGCGAGTAACCTCGGGCGCCTTGCGATACTCGGCAACCAGCTTGGTGAAGCGATCCGCCTCACCCTTGGCGCGCGAGACCGTTTCGTCACGGTAACCGTTGGCATCTTCGAGGATGCGCTGGGCCTGACCACGAGCTTCCGGCACCACGCCGTTGGCGTAGGTTTCAGCCTGGTTGCGCGAACGCTGTTCGTCTTCACGGGCGCGGATCACGTCATCGAAGGCTTCCTGCACTTCACGCGGTGCCGCTGCGCTCTGTACGTTGACCTGGGTGACCGTGATACCGGTGCGATAGGTATCGAGGAAACGTTGCAGACGCTCCTTGATCTCGCTGGCCATCAACTCACGACCTTCGGTCAGCACCTGATCCATCGCGGTGGAACCCACCACATGGCGCAGCGCACTGTCGGTCGCATGTTGCAGGCTGATTTCCGGCTGGTCGACGTTCAGCACGAAGTCCTGCAGGTTGCTGATCTTGTACTGCACGGTCAGCGGCACTTCGACGATGTTCTCGTCTTCGGTCAGCATCTGGCCCTGCTTGGTGTAGGCACGCTCACGCGTGACGTTCTCCATGTACTTCTTGTCGATCGGCGGGAAATAGATGTTCAGGCCGGGACCGACAGTCTCGTAGTACTTGCCGAAGCGCAGCACCACGGCTTGCTCCTGCTCGTCCACGACGTACACCGCGCTGTACAGCCAGACCGCCGCCAGCACGACGAGGCCGATGCCGAGCAGGCCGCCGAAGCCGCCGCTCTTGCCCGAGCCGCCACCGTCATCACCGCGTTTTTTTCCACCACCGAACAACCCGTTCAGGCTTTCCTGCAGCTTTCGGAAGGCCTCGTCGAGATCCGGCGGCCCCTTGCGGTCGCCGTTGTTGCGACGCTTGCCACCCCAAGGATCCTGATTGTTCGAGTTGCCACCCGGCTCATTCCAAGCCATAGCGCTCTCCATCTGATAAAGCAAAGACGCACCCACGGCGCGCCGACCAATGCTACAGAATGCCTGCCGTTGCGGCACAACCGCTTTGCCAGGCTTTTATTGCAAAGTGTGTTGCTCGATGAACTCCGTCGGCACAACGCCTTCACGACTGACCAGTCGATTGAGCTCCGAGCGTGGCAATCGAACGGCCAGCAAGCTGACCCCTTCTTCGTCGTGTTCTTCTTTCTGCACCGCACCCAGTTCGAAGAACTGGGCACGCAGACGCGCGAACCGCTGAGGCAGGCGCAGGGTTCCCACGAACAGGTCACTGCCCAACAACTCGGCAATCGCCTGCTCGAGCAATTCCAGACCGGTGCCATCACGCGCCGACAGCCAGACCCGCTGAGGCTTGCCGTTTTCATCGCGCTGGATTTGTGGCTCAACGCCTTCAAGCAAATCGAGTTTGTTATAGACCTCGAGGATCGGCAAGTCCTGGGCACCGATCTCGCCCAGCACCACCATCACCTGCTCGATCTGCAACATGCGATCCGGTTCGGCCGCATCGATCACGTGCAACAGCAGGTCGGAATTGCTCGACTCTTCGAGCGTAGACCGAAATGCCTCGACCAGTTTGTGCGGCAAGTGGCGGATGAAACCCACGGTGTCGGCCAGAACAATCGGCCCCAGGTCATCCAGATCCAGACGGCGCAGGGTCGGGTCGAGCGTGGCGAACAGCTGGTCAGCCGCGTACACCTCGGACTTCGTCACGTTATTGAACAGTGTGGATTTACCGGCGTTGGTGTATCCCACCAGAGACACGGTTGGGATATCCGCACGCGAGCGGCCGCGACGCGACTGTTCGCGCTGGCTGCGCACTTTTTCCAGCCGCCCCTTGATCTGGCGCAGGCGAACCCGCAGCAGTCGCCGGTCGGTTTCGAGCTGGGTTTCACCCGGACCGCGCAGGCCGATACCGCCACCCTGACGCTCAAGGTGAGTCCAGCCGCGAACCAGCCGGGTGCTCATGTGGTCAAGCTGGGCCAGTTCTACCTGGAGCTTGCCCTCATGGGTACGGGCGCGTTGGGCGAAAATATCGAGAATCAGACCGGTACGGTCAATCACGCGACACTCGAAGACACGTTCGAGGTTACGTTCCTGACTGGGCGTAAGGGTGTGATTGAAGATGACCAGATCGGCTTCTTTGGCGTGAACCAGGTCGCGCAGTTCCTCGACCTTGCCGCTGCCAATCAGGTATTTGGCGGTTGGCCGATGACGCGGCACGTTAAAAAACGCAACGGTCTCGGCGCCAGCCGAATTTGCCAGTTCCTGAAACTCCTGCGGATCTTCGCGCGCCTCAGGGTCCTGTCCATCCAAGTGAACGAGGATGACTCGTTCACCACCACCGTGGCGCTCAAAGAACAAAGGAGACTCCTATCAGGCGTTACCTGGCTCAGCGTCACCTGCTTCGGATTCGGTTGCGCTTGGCAGACGAATTGGACGAACCGGCACGACTGTAGAGATAGCGTGTTTGTAAACCATCTGGCTGACGGTGTTCTTCAGCAGGATAACGAACTGGTCGAACGACTCGATCGTGCCTTGCAGTTTGATCCCGTTTACCAGGTAGATGGAAACCCCCACTTTCTCTTTACGTAAAGTATTCAAGTAAGGGTCTTGTAGCGAATGCCCTTTTGACATGTGCCGCACTCCTTTAAGGATTCAATATAAAAAATAGGTAAACAGATGGCTTTTGCCGCCACACCCCCAAGGATAGACGGCAATTGCAAGGACTCAGCTCAATATGGAGATCGTCCCAAGGTATTTCAAGGCGCGTGGCAGATTGTCGCAATCCAGACTGTCGAGCCAGTGCAAATCCTTCCAGCTGCGCAGCCAGGTGAACTGGCGTTTGGCCAATTGGCGCGTGGCGATGATGCCCCGTTCCTGCATCTCGGCCGACGTCAGCTTGCCATCCAGGTAGTCCCAGACCTGGCGGTAGCCTACCGCACGTATAGACGGCAACCCGGCATGCAGGTCACTTCTATTACGCAGGGCTACGACCTCGTCGATGAATCCCTGTTCCAGCATATTTGTGAATCTTTGTTTAATGCGCTCGTGCAGTATCTGACGATTAGTTGGAGCAATCGCCAGATTCGCGACAGTATAGGGCAATTGTTGCAATCCCGATGCGACCGCTTCGGTACTTTGTACAGATTGTTTCAGCCGCAGTTCAGTCATGCTCTGACCACTGACCCGGTAAACTTCCAGCGCACGACTCAGTCGTTGTGGATCGTTCGGATGGATACGTGCCGCAGACTCTGGATCGATGACCGCCAACTGATCGTGCAGGGCCTGCCAGCCAAGGCGTGCAGCCTCTTCTTCGATCTGCGCGCGAACTTCGGGATCGGCCGCCGGCATGTCCGCCAGACCTTCGATCAAAGCCTTGTAATAGAGCATCGTGCCGCCCACCAGCAGCGGAATTTTTCCGCGTGCGGTGATCTCGGCCATGGCCTCCAGCGCATCGCGACGGAAATCTGCGGCCGAATAGGCTTCGGCCGGGTCGAGAATGTCGATCAGCCGGTGGGGAAACTCGGCCAGCAATTCTTTGGACGGCTTGGCAGTGCCGATGTCCATGCCGCGATAGACCAGCGCCGAATCGACACTGATCAGCTCGCACGGGAGCACCTTGGTCAGCTCGATGGCCAGATCTGTCTTGCCCGCAGCGGTCGGGCCCATCAGGAAAATCGCTGGAGGAAGCTGGCTCATCAACGACCGCGCAGGAACAGTTTGTCCAGATCGTCCAGGCCCAGTTGGGTCCAGGTCGGTCGGCCATGGTTGCATTGACCGCTGCGCTCGGTGTTTTCCATGTCACGCAGCAGGCCGTTCATTTCCGGCAGGGCCAGGCGCCGGTTGGCGCGAATCGCGCCGTGGCAGGCCATGGTGCCCAGCAGTTCATTCAGATGCGCCTGGATCCGGTCGCTGGTGCCGTATTCCATCAAGTCCGACAGCACATCGCCCACCAGTCGGTTGGCTTCGGCCTGCTTGAGCAGGGCCGGGATCTGCCGGATGGCCAGGGTTTCCGGGCCAAGGCGCTGCAATTCAAAACCGAGGCGCTGGAACCATGCCGCATGCTCTTCGGCGCAATCGGCCTCGCGCTGACTGACCGCCAGCGATTCCGGCACCAGCAGCGGCTGACCGCTCAGGCCTTCGCTAGCCATGGCAATCTTCAGGCGCTCATACATGATCCGCTCGTGAGCAGCGTGCATGTCCACCAAAACCAGGCCCTGAGCATTCTCGGACAGAATGTAGATGCCCTTGAGCTGGGCCAGCGCGTAGCCCAGCGGCGGAATGTCTTCCTGACCGGCCGGCAGCGCGTTGGCATTCGCCTCGGGCAGCGGCGCAAAAAACTCGCGATACGCAGCCTGGGCTTCAGCTACCGGCACGGTCGATTGCGGGCGCGGCGTGTATTGATACTGATAAGCGCCGCCCGTGCTGGCACCCGAAGCGGTGTTGAACGCTGGTTGCGCCTGCGGCTGCTCCAGCAACGCGTTGGCAGCCAGACGCATTTCGCCCTGCGGCCCGAATTCCCCGGCTTCAAGGCCGGTTGGCCGGACGATCGCAGTCGTGACCGACCCGGCCAACTGATCTTCCGGTCGCACATCGCCGAGAGCACGGTGCAAGGTGCCATACAAGAAGTCATGCACCATGCGCCCGTCGCGGAAGCGCACTTCGTGTTTGGTCGGGTGCACGTTGACGTCGACCGCTGCCGGATCGACCTCGAAAAACAGCGCGAACGTCGGATGCCGGCCGTTGAACAGCACATCGCGATAAGCCTGACGCACCGCGTGTGCCACCAGTTTGTCGCGTACCGCACGGCCGTTGACGAAGAAATACTGCAAGTCCGCCTGGCTGCGGTTGAAGGTTGGCAGACCGACCCAACCCCACAAATGCAGACCATTGCGCTCGATCTCGATCGGCAACGCCTGCTCCAGGAAGCCCGAACCGCAGATCGCCGCCACACGCCGGGCGCGGGCCGCATCATCGTGGGCTTCGTGCAGGCTGAGGATCGTCTTGCCGTTGTGACGCAAATGGAACGCCACGTCGAAACGCGCCAGCGCCAGACGCTTGATCACTTCCTGCAGGTGATCGAATTCGGTTTTTTCGGTTTTGAGGAATTTGCGCCGCGCCGGGGTGTTGAAGAACAGGTCACGGACTTCCACCGAGGTGCCGACCGGGTGGGCCGCAGGCTGCACGCGAGGCGCCATGTCACGGCCTTCGGTCTCGACCTGCCAGGCCTGATCGGCATCACGGGTGCGCGAGGTCAGCGTCAGACGCGCCACGGAACTGATCGACGCCAACGCCTCGCCCCGGAAGCCCAGGCTCATCACCTGTTCAAGGTCTTCCAGATTGCGGATCTTGCTGGTGGCGTGACGGGCCAGAGCCAGCGGCAGGTCATCGGCGGAAATGCCGCTGCCGTCGTCGCGCACTCGCAGCAGTTTGACACCACCCTGTTCGACATCGACGTCGATGCGCCTGGCGCCGGAATCGAGGCTGTTTTCCAGCAACTCCTTGATCACCGAGGCCGGACGCTCGACCACTTCACCGGCGGCGATCTGGTTCGCCAGCCGCGGGCTGAGCAGTTCGATGCGGGCAGCGTTCAGGACCTGATTCATTCTTTGGACGCCAGTTCGGTGCCGGGAATGGTCAGGTGCTGACCGACTTTCAGATCATCGCTTTTCAGATTGTTGGCACTGCGCAGCGTGGCAGGCGAAATCTGGTAACGCACGGCAATCATCGCCACGGTTTCACCCGGGCCTACCCGGTGATCACGCGGTCCCTGAGCGATCTTGCCCGAATCACGCAGCCAGGCGATGTAACTGCCCGGTGGCGGATTCTGCTGGAAGAACTGGCGTACGCCACTGCTGATCGAGCGCGCCAGCGCCTGCTGGTGGCTCGCTGCCGAGAGCTTGTTCGCTTCGTTGGCGTTGGAGATGAAGCCGGTTTCCACCAGGATCGACGGGATGTCCGGAGATTTCAGCACCATGAACCCGGCCTGCTCCACACGCTGTTTGTGCAGCGGGGTGACCCGGCCAATGTTGGTCAGGACTTTCTGGCCGACATTGAGACTGGAGGTCAGCGAGGCGGTCATCGACAGGTCGAGCAGAACGCCGGCCAGCATCCGGTCCTTGTCATCAAGGCTGACGTTGCCGGCACCGCCGATCAGGTCGGAACGGTTCTCACTGTCGGCCAGCCAACGGGCGGTTTCCGAGGTGGCACCGCGGTCGGACAGGGCGAACACCGACGCCCCGAACGCGGCCGCAGACGGCGCAGCGTCGGCGTGGATCGAGACGAACAGGTCAGCACCTTTCTTGCGGGCGATTTCAGTACGGCCGCGCAGCGGGATGAAATAGTCGCCGGTACGGGTCAGTTCGGCACGGAAGCCTTTCATGCCGTTGACCTGACGCTGCAGCTCGCGGGCGATCTGCAGTACCACGTCCTTTTCGCGCTGACCGCGAGAACCCGATGCACCCGGGTCTTCACCACCGTGTCCGGCATCGATGACCACGATGATGTCGCGCTTGCCGGCCGGGGCGGGTGGCAGTTTGATCGCCGGCTCGGCCGGGGTGACGGGCACCGCCGGAACGGTCGCAACCGTTGGAGTAGACGAAGGCGCAGGCGGCGGGGCGGCGTCAGCCGGATTGTCGAACAGGTCGACCACCAGACGGTTGCCGTACTGCGCATTCGGCGCCAGCGAGAAGCTTTTCGGGGTGACGGCCTTCTTCAGGTCGATGACCACCCGCAGGTCGGTCGGCGTGCGTTGGGCCGAACGTATGGCGGTGATCGGTGTATTGGCGGTCTGCACATTCAACGGCGCGCCGAGGGTGGCGCCGTTGATGTCGATCACCAGGCGATCCGGCGCGGTCAGCGTGAAGACGCCGTGCTGCACCGGGCCTGTCAGGTCGAAGACCAGTCGCGTGTTGTCCGGCGCCCGCCACAGGCGCACGCTGTTGACCTTCGTGTCGGCCACAGCGTTGACGGTTACTGCCATCAACATCAGTCCAGCGGCAGCCACCAACGCGCGAAAGCGCATACCTAACCCCATCATTCAATTGGTTTCCAATGCCAAAGCGGCACACCAGGCCTCGCCGCGCGAGCCCTGGGACAAAATGGTCAGCGAACGTCCGCTGTCTTGCGGGCTAATGGTAATGGTCAGGTCAGGCTTTGGCAAAAAGCCTGCACCTTTATCGGGCCATTCGATCAGGCACAGGGCATCGTCTTCGAAATAGTCGCGGATCCCGAGAAACTCCAGCTCTTCCGGATCGACCAGGCGATACAGATCAAAGTGGAAGGCCCGGATGTCACCGATCTCGTAGGGCTCGACCAAGGTGAAGGTCGGACTTTTCACCGCCCCGATGTGCCCCAGACCGCGAATGATGCCCCGCGACAACGTGGTTTTGCCCATCCCGAGGTTGCCTTCGAGAAAGATCAGGCCATGGCCCTGGGTGATACGGGCGATGCGTGCGCCAAAGTCGCTCATGGCCTGTTCATCGGCCAGGTACAGGGTTACTTCAGACACGGTGCATGCTCCTCCAACAACTGACGAATGACTGGAATCAGATCACTGGCCGCCAGCCCACGGCCGAATTTACCTTGTTGCAGACCGGCGTTGGCGTGCAGCCAGACCGCCAGGCACGCGGCATCGAAACCGTCCATGCCCTGAGCCAGCAGCGCGCCGGTCAGACCGGCCAGCACATCGCCGAGTCCCGCGGAGGCCATGGCCGGATGGCCTTGATGACACAGCGCCAGACGACCATCGGGATGAGCAATCAGACTGCCCGCGCCCTTGAGCACCACCACCGCTGTATATTTTTTGCTCAACGCCAGCGCCGCCGCCGGACGATCGGCCTGCACCTCGGCGGTGCTGATCCCCAGCAGCCGCGCGGCCTCCCCCGGATGCGGCGTGATCACGCAATCCCTGGGCAGACTGACAAAACCGGAAGCCAGCAGGTTCAACGCATCGGCATCCCACACCTGCGGCAACGGCGCATTGGCGGCAGCTGACAACAGCGCCCTGCCCCAACCGGCCTGACCCAGCCCCGGCCCGACCACCAGCACGGACACTTTTTCCAGCAGCCCCATCAATTGATTGGCTGAAGAAGCGCCCAGTGCCATGGCTTCCGGTATCCGGCTCAGCGCCGCCGGGACATGTTCCGGGCGCGTCGCGACCGAGACCATCCCGGCACCACTGCGCAACGCGCTTTCGGTACTCAGCAGGATTGCCCCGCCAAACCCGTGATCACCGCCGATCAGCAGCACATGACCAAATCGTCCCTTGTGCGCGGCCGGCGAACGGGCAGCCAGACGCGGAAGGTTCGCCACGTTGAGCCGGCGAGCGGCGACAGGCAAGTCACTGAATTGTTCGGCAGGCGCCTGCAGGTCGTTAAACAGCAGTACGCCGACATGATCCGCCGCCGCACCCGTGAACAGCCCGAGCTTCAGGCCGATGAACGTCACGGTGAGGTCAGCGTGTACCGCATCACCCAGCGCATGACCGGTGTCGGCGCACAACCCGGAAGGGATATCGACCGCCACCACAGGCAGTCCACTGGCATTGATCGCCGCAATCGCAGCGGCGTAGGGCTCACGCACATCGCCGCTCAGGCCGGTGCCGAGCAACGCGTCAACGACGATACCGCGCAACTCGCAGGACAGATCCCATGGGGCAATCGAGACACCATCGGCCACGGCTTCGGCGTGCGCCACGGCGGCATCGCCCTTCAAGCGTTGCGGCTCGCCGACAGCCAGCACCTGAACCTGCCAACCCGCCCGATGGGCCAGCGCTGCCACCAGATAACCATCGCCGGCGTTGTTGCCGTGCCCGGCCAGCACCGTCATTTGATTCGCGGCCGGCCATTGGCGTACCAGCGCGCGCCACGTGGCATGGGCGGCACGCTGCATCAATTCGAAGCCAGGCGTGCCGGCGGCGATCAGTCGTGCATCGAGTTCACGCACCTGCGCGGCACGGTACAGCGCGTCGGGTAATTGATCTTTAGTGTTCGGCATGCGTCTTCGGGCTCCGATGTCTGGCAGAATTATACGCACCTCAGCTCCGGTTTCTCTCGCCTCATGTCCGCCATCACCACAGATCTGCCTGCCCTCGCCCAATCCATCAAGGACTGGGGCCGCGAGCTGGGCTTCCAGCAAGTCGGCATCAGCGGTCTGGATCTGGCCGAGCATGAACAGCACCTGCAACGCTGGCTCGAGGCCGGCTACCACGGCGAAATGGATTACATGGGCGCCCACGGCAGCAAACGCTCGCACCCCGAAGAGTTGGTGCCGGGCACCTTGCGCGTGGTGTCGCTGCGCATGGACTACTTGCCGGGCGACACACAAATGGCGCAATTGCTGGCCAAACCGGAAAAGGCCTACATCTCGCGTTATGCCTTGGGCCGCGATTATCACAAGTTGATCCGTAAACGCGTTCAACAACTGGCGGACAGGATTCAATCCGAGATCGGGCCGTTCGGTTTTCGCGCCTTCGTCGACAGCGCACCGGTGCTGGAGAAGGCCATCGCCGAACAGGCCGGGTTGGGCTGGATCGGCAAAAACACCCTGGTGCTGAACCGCAAGGCTGGCAGTTACTTTTTTCTCAGCGAACTGTTCGTCGACCTGCCGCTGCCAGTGGATGAACCCCACAGCACCGAACATTGCGGACGCTGCACCGCGTGCCTCGACATCTGCCCGACCAATGCCTTCGTCGGCCCCTATGTGCTGGACGCGCGACGCTGCATTTCCTACCTGACCATCGAGCTGAAGAACGCCATCCCCGAAGATCTGCGACCGCTGATCGGCAACCGCGTGTTCGGCTGCGACGACTGCCAGATCTGCTGCCCGTGGAACCGCTTCGCCCGCCCGTCCGGCGAAATCGACTTCAAGCCACGACACAATCTGGACAACGCCGAGCTGGCCGAGCTGTTCTTGTGGGATGAAGACAAATTCCTCAGCAGCACCGAAGGTTCGCCGCTGCGCCGGGCGGGATACGAGCGCTGGCTACGCAATCTGGCGGTGGGGTTGGGAAATGCGCCATCGAGCATCCCAGTGCTGGAAGCACTCAAGGCACGACGCGATTACCCCTCAGAGCTGGTACGCGAACATGTGGAATGGGCGCTGAAACAGCACGCCGACCGTCAAGGCGCGTCGTTATAGACGAACTTCGGCATTTCCCAGTGGAAACGAATCGCCAACAGCCGCAGTAGAAAACCACCAAACAACGTGATCAGAATCGCCTGTTCACTCGGCACGTTGAGAAACAGACAGAGCATGTAGCACCACGCCGCGGCGAACGAGACGCTGGCGTAGAGTTCGCGGCGGAAGATCAGCGGGATGTCGTTGCAAAAGATGTCGCGCAGGATGCCGCCGAATACCCCGGTGATCACGCCGCTGACCGAGGCCACCAGCATGCCATGGCCCATTTCCAGGGCGGTCATGCAGCCGATCAGAGTGAATGCCACCAGACCGACCGCGTCGAGCACCAGAAACAGCGAGCGCAGGTGACGCATCCAGCGTGCGGTGAACACGGTGATCATCGCCGCAATCGTTGTCAGCACCAGGTATTCCGGATGCTTCACCCAAGTCAGCGGGTAATGCCCGAGCAGCACGTCACGCACCGAACCGCCGCCCAAAGCCGTGACGCAGGCGATCAGCACCACGCCGAACCAGTCCATGCCGCGACGTCCCGCAGACAGGGCGCCAGTCATGGCTTCGGCAGTAATGGCGACGAGATAGAGCATCAGCAACATGGTGGCGATCCTGTCAGGAAGGCGCGCAGTCTACTCACTTCGCCGAGGCACCAAAAGAGGGCGCCCCGGCGCGGGTGCCGATCTCAGAACTTGATGAAATGCTTGCGGTAGTGCTGCAGCTCGGCGATGGATTCGCGGATGTCATCCAGCGCCAGGTGAGTGCTGCCTTTCTTGAAGCTGTCTCGCACGTCCGGCGCCCAGCGTGCGGCCAGTTCCTTGAGCGTCGAGACGTCGAGGTTGCGGTAGTGGAAGTAACTTTCCAACGACTTCATGTGGGTATAAAGGAAGCGGCGATCCTGGCAGATGCTGTTGCCACAGATCGGCGACTTGCCCTTCGGCACCCACTTTTCGAGGAAGGCGATGGTTTCGGCTTCCGCCTCGGCCATGCTTACGCGGCTGTCGCGCACGCGTTGGGTCAGGCCGGAGTTGCCGTGCGTGCGGGTGTTCCACTCGTCCATGCGGGCGAGGACTTCGTCGCTGTGGTGGATGGCGATCACCGGACCTTCGGCCAAGGTGTTCAGGTCACTGTCGGTGACGATGGTGGCCATTTCGATGATGACGTCGTTTTCCGGATCCAGACCGGTCATTTCCAGGTCGATCCAGATCAGATTCTGCGGGTTTTGCATATTTCGGCTCCTGAGCAATGCTGCGCAGTTTAGCCTAGGCAGCCTGCCGGGCGTGCTAAACTCGCGGCCGTTTTACCTAATCGCTGCATTCTTCAGACGGAACACCCATGGCCAAACGCCAACTCAATCGTCGTCAAAACTGGCGCATCGAAAAGATTCAGGGCGAGCGCGCCGCCCGCGCCGCCAAACGCGAGTCCTCGGCAGTCGAGGCGCTCGAAGGCGGCGATCTGGGCCCGGAGCAACACGGCCTGGTGATCGCCCACTTCGGTGTGCAGGTCGAGGTCGAGGCCGTTGACGGCGAACTGGCCGGCCAAGTCTTCCGCTGCCACTTGCGCGCCAACCTGCCGGCGCTGGTGACAGGCGACCAGGTGGTCTGGCGCGCCGGCAACCAGGGCATCGGCGTGATCGTCGCGCAACTGCCGCGCACCACCGAGCTGTGCCGTCCGGACAGCCGTGGCCAGCTCAAACCGGTGGCCGCCAACGTCGACATGATCGTCATCGTCTTTGCCCCGATGCCCGAGCCCCATGCCAACCTGATCGACCGCTATCTGGTCGCGGCCGAGCACGCCGGCATCCGCCCGTTGCTGCTGCTGAACAAATTCGACCTGATCGACGAACAGAACGCCCCTGCGCTGAATGCTCTGCTGGCCGTCTACCGCACGCTGGGTTACCCGGTGCTGGAAGTCTCGGCGCACCATGGCAACGGCATGGAGCAATTGCAGAAACAACTCGACGGGCGCATCAGCGTGTTCGTCGGCCAGTCGGGTGTGGGCAAGTCGTCGCTGGTCAACAGCCTGTTGCCGAACGTCGAAACCCGTGTCGGCCCATTGTCCGAGTGGTCCGGTCAGGGTCAGCACACGACGACCACCGCGCGGCTGTTCCACTTCCCTGGCGGCGGTGAACTGATCGACTCCCCGGGCATCCGTGAATTCGGCCTCGGCCACGTCAGCCGCGCCGACGTTGAAGCCGGCTTCATCGAGTTCAACGACCTGCTCGGCACCTGCCGCTTCCGCGACTGCAAGCACGATCGCGAACCAGGCTGCGCCTTGCTCAAGGCCCTTGAAGACGGACGCATCCAGCAGCAGCGGATGAACAGCTACCGCTCGATCATCGCCAGCTTGCCGGAAAACGGTTACTGAACATCCGCGACGGCAGCACCTCGCCCGAGGGCTGCCGTGTGTCGGACCGCGTCTGACAAACCCGGTAATCTGTTAAACGTCTGACCTTTCTGACAGCTCCGCCCACACCTGCTTGCAGGACATTTCTATTTCACCGCTCAGGCCTTGTTGGCACACGCCAGATGCCTACATTGGGTTCCTCCTTCGCACTGTCGCGACCTCCGAGGCCCCATGCAAACCTACCATTTGTTCATCAGCCACTCCTGGAACTACTCCGGCTCCCACGACAATCTGATCCGCCTGCTCAGCGATCACCCGACGTTCACCTTCAAAAATTTCTCGGTGCCGCCGCACAATCCGATCATCGACGCCCGCACTGACAAGGAGCTGGAAGAGACCATCGAAAACAAGATCCGCCCATGCTCGGCAGTGCTGGTCATGGCCGGTATGTACTCGGCCTACAGCAAATGGATTCAGAAGGAAATCGAGATTGCCAAACGTCTAGGCAAGGTGATCATCGCGATTCGTCCCCATGGCGCCGAACGCACCGCAAAAGTGGTCAGCGACGCCGCGCATGTCGAATGTGCGTGGAATACCAACAGCATCGTCAGCGCCATACGCCTTCATACGGCGGTGTAATCATGCGCAAGGGACTGTTTATCGGCATTAACCACTACACCCACGTTTCGCCGCTCAGCGGCTGCAACAATGATGCAATGGCCATGGCCTCGGTGCTGGAGCGCCATGCCAGCGGACGGCCCAACTTCAGCAGCAAGGTGCTGACTTCGGCGGAGGAAGACCTCTCGCTCACGGCCATGAGGCAGCACATCCAAAGCCTGTTCTCGGGCGACTGCGATGTTGCGCTTCTGTATTTCGCCGGCCATGGCCAGTTCGATACCAGCATCGATGAAGGGTTGCTGATCCCCCAGGACTATCAGCCCGGCGGCGACGGCATTCGCATCAGCGACATTCTGCAGTGGGCCGACAACGCCCAGCAGATCAAGAACAAAATCATCATCCTTGATTGCTGCCAGGCTGGCGCCGCCGGTGCCGTGCGCAACTTGCGCGGCGGCAGCAGCCTGATCGGCGAAGGCGTGACCATTCTCACCGCCTGCAAAAAAGAACAGTCCGCCCTGGAAAGCCGTGGCCATGGCGTGTTCACGGACCTGCTGCTTCAAGCCCTGCATGGCGGTGCCGCCAACGTGCTGGGCAAGGTCACTCCCGGCAGCGTTTACTCGTTCGTCGACAATGCCCTGGGGGCCTGGGAGCAGCGGCCGGTGTTCAAGACCAATGTGTCGCAGTTCGTACCACTGCGCGAAGTCGCCCCGCTGATCGCCGAAGAAACCCTGCGCAAGCTCAAGGACTGGTTTCCGGAACCGAGTTTTGTCTTCCGGCTAGACCCCAGTTTCGAACCCACCGCCGCCTCGTTCGATCCCGATCACGGTGACATCTTCAAACAGTTGCAAATGTGCAACCGCCACAGCCTGATCGAGCCGGTGGACGCCGAACACATGTATTACGCCGCCATGCACTCTACCGGGTGTCGCCTGACAGCTCTGGGTGCCTATTACCGCGAACTCGCCCTCAAAGGACATTTCTGATGCCCGTATTCATCAGCTACCGCCACATGGACCGCGCCCACGCCCTCGCGATCGATGCCCGCCTGAAGCAGGCCAATATCAAAACCTATCTGGACGTGCTGGATCCCGAATCCCAGACCACCGACGACATCACCGGAGTCATCACCCGCAACATCACTGAATGCACCCACCTGCTGGCGGTGGTCTCGGAGTCAACCGCGTTGTCCTGGTGGGTGCCGTTCGAGATCGGCGAAGCGACGATCAGCAACCGACGGATCTGTTCCTTCAGAACGGGCGCCGCCCAACTGCCGCTGTACCTGGACAAGTGGCCGAAGCTGAGCACGGCCAACGACCTGAACTTCTTCATCGACGCCTACCGTGAAGAAGTGACGAACAAACGCTCGATGACGCTGGATTCAAGTAACGAATCCTTCAGCGGCACCTACAGACGCAACGCGGAAATCTTCCATGAACAACTGAAAAACCGGATTCGGCGGGGGTTCTGACAGACGCAAAAAAGCCGCGATTATCGCGGCTTTTTTGCATTCAGAGTGCAGGGCCGGCCTCAAACCCGCTCGCTTTTGGCCGGTGCAGCGAGTTCAGCCTCGCGCTGGGCGATGGCGACCTCTAGTTCAGGAGAGCGTTTGGCCCATTGTTCGGGAGGGAGGGGTTTTGACCATTCGATGATGTCGGGATGGGGCAAGTCGGGGGGCGGATATAGCTTTTTTCTTTGCAGATAAGTCGCGAGAGGTGCATTGAAAATGAATACGCCGAATACGCCTTCCCATAACAACGTCAAGAACCAGCCACGTTCTTTGGCTTTATCTTTCATGTAATCGACGTAGTAACGCAGGTTGGCGCCTGAATTGAGCGCTGCGGCATCCGGCGATGCTTCTGGCCCGATCTCCATGTAACTGCGCATGCATTCCCACAACGCCATCGCTGTCGTGCCACCGCCGCAGTTGAAGCCCAGCGAAAAATGTTTGTTGTCTTGGGTGGCATTCGGGTCGGGATTTTCGAAACCGATGACCAGTAAACCCATGGTGTTTTTACCGGCCTGGCTGACCGACGACTGCTGGGTGGCGGCCGCTGTCACGCTTTCCCAAGGGACGATCCAGTATTCGCCGTTGTCACGGGGGACGCAGACTTCCCGGCGTTGGCGGTTGAAGCGCACGGGTAAAGGGACTTCGCGGAAGAGGCCCTGGATCAGAAGGAGTGCCGGGATACCGGTGATTACCCCTCCGCCAATCAACGCAAAAACACTCAAATCGGGTGCAATGTTCCTGAACCCATAGGCCATCGCCAAAAACAGCATCACTCCAGGCCAAAGCACCATAACTGCCGAGCCAATGCTGTAGTTACCGATATCGAGAAATACCTCGTTTTTGCGCCAGATGATGTTGAGCACATCAGAGGGTTTTCTACCAGTGGGAATGGGCAGCGGCGCCAAATAATCATTGCGGGAAAAAATCCCTTTCTTCGTAGTGCCTGCCGGTGGCGTGCTCATTCCTGCGCCTCAACTCGTCCGGCCAACTCGGCTTCGCGTTTGGCAATGGCGACTTCCAACTCAGGGGAGCGTTTGGCCCATTGTTCGGGAGGGAGGGGTTTTGACCATTCGATGATGTCGGGATGGGATAAGTCGGGGGGCGGAGATAACTTCCACTCTTGCAACATCATTGCCAGCGGAGCGCCCAGAAAAATGGCCCCGATTATCAACCAGGCAGCCTTACCGACTTCCTGTGCAACCAGATGGTGTCTGATGCCGTCCAGATATTCACATGTAATGCCCCAAACAACGCTTCTACCTCGCAGTTTTGCCCGCCCGCCCTCAAAATCATTGGTCTGTGGCAAAACATGCAGCCCGATCTCCATGTAACTGCGCATGCATTCCCACAACGCCATCGCTGTCGTGCCACCGCCGCAGTTGAAGCCCAGCGAAAAATGCTTGTTGTCTTGGGTGGCATCCGGGTCGGGGTTTTCGAAACCGATGACCAGTAAACCCATGGTGGTTTTACCGGCCTGACTGACCGACGACTGCTGGGTGGCGGCCGCTGTCACGCTTTCCCAAGGGACGATCCAGTATTCGCCGTTGTCGCGGGGGACGCAGACTTCCCGGCGTTGGCGGTTGAAGCGTATGGGTAAAGGGACTTCGCGGAAGAGGCCTTGTATTAAAAAGAAGGTTGGCACTCCAATAATGAACGTCGTCATGACTGCAAAAATATGCATCTCGTCATGATCATTGCGGAACAGATATCCCATGAAGGCGAACAACATCACCATTGGCCAAAGCACCATCACCGCCGAGCCAATGCTGTAGTTACCGATATCGAGAAATACCTCGTTTTTGCGCCAGATGATGTTGAGAACATCAGAGGGATTTCTACCGGTGGGAATGGGCAGCGGCGCCAAATAATCATTGCGGGAAAAAATCCCCTTCTTCGTAGTGCCTGCGGTTGGCTTGCTCACACCTGCGCCTCAACTCGTCCGGCCAACTCGGCTTCGCGTTTGGCAATGGCGACTTCCAGCTCCTGGGAGCGTTTGGCCCATTGTTCGGGAGGGAGGGGTTTTGACCATTCGATGATGTCGGGATGGAGTAAGTCGGGGGGCGGATTCAGTTTCCAGCGCTCCAGGACATCAATCAGCAACGTGTTGAATATGAAAATCCCGCAAAACCCTTCCCAAAGAGCAGTAATGAACCAGCCTCTCAACTTCGCAGCCTTGTTCAGATCCTCCAGATAAGTTGCCCAGATTCCCTTTGATCTGTCGAAACGAGCAGTTTGATCCTCAACAACATCTGGCCCGATCTCCATGTAACTGCGCATGCATTCCCACAACGCCATCGCTGTCGTGCCACCGCCGCAGTTGAAGCCCAGCGAAAAATGCTTGTTGTCTTGGGTGGCATCCGGGTCGGGGTTTTCGAAACCGATGACCAGTAAACCCATGGTGGTTTTACCGGCCTGACTGACCGACGACTGCTGGGTGGCGGCCGCTGTCACGCTTTCCCAAGGGACGATCCAGTATTTGCCGTTGTCGCGGGGGACGCAGACTTCCCGGCGTTGGCGGTTGAAGCGCACGGGTAAAGGGACTTCGCGGAAGAGGCCCTGGATCAGAAGGAGTGCCGGGATACCGGTGATTACCCCTCCGCCAATCAACGCAAAAACACTCAAATCGGGTGCAATGTTCCTGAACCCATAGGCCATCGCCAAAAACAGCATCACTCCAGGCCAAAGCACCATCACTGCCGAGCCAATGCTGTAGTTACCAATGTCGAGAAACACCTCGTTTTTGCGCCAGATGATGTTGAGAACATCAGAGGGATTTCTACCGGTGGGAACAGGCAACGGCGCCAAATAATCATTGCGGGAAAAAATCCCCTTCTTCGTAGTGCCTGCGGGTGGCCTGCTCACACCTGCGCCTCAACTCGTCCGGCCAGCTCGGCTTCGCGTTTGGCAATGGCGACTTCCAGCTCCTGGGAGCGTTTGGCCCATTGTTCGGGAGGGAGGGGTTTTGACCATTCGATGATGTCGGGATGGGGCAATTCCGGTGGATGGGAAAGCTTCCAGTCCTGGAGCTTTTCCGCCAGATAAGTGCCCAGAATCGTAATGCAGAATATTCCCCACAAAACGTTCAACATGTCCCCTTTGCGCAGATCAACGATGAGCGAACCGATTTGGGTTTCTTCATAAGGAGCAATACCAACCCGACTTTCAGGCACTGCCTCTGGCCCTATTTCCATGTAACTACGGGTGCACTCCCACAACGCCATCGCCGTCGTACCACCGCCGCAATTGAAGCCCAGCGAAAAATGCTGGTTGTCTTGGGTGGCATCCGGGTCGGGGTTTTCGAAACCGATGACCAGTAAACCCATCGTGGTTTTACCGGCCTGACTGACCGACGACTGCTGGGTGGCGGCCGCTGTCACGCTTTCCCAAGGGACGATCCAGTATTCGCCGTTGTCGCGGGGGACGCAGACTTCCCGGCGTTGGCGGTTGAAGCGTATGGGTAATGGGACTTCGCGGAAGAGGCCTTGGACCACAAATAAAATAGGTATTCCTACAATGATTAATCCGCCTCCCCATATCATCGGATCGGGAGTGATGTAATTCATAAGTGCGAACAGCATCACCATTGGCCAAAGCACCATCACCGCCGAGCCAATGCTGTAGTTACCGATATCGAGAAACACCTCGTTTTTGCGCCAGATGGTATTGAGCACGTCGCAAGGCTTTTCCCCTGTAGGAACAGGCAACGGCGCCAAATAATCATTGCGGGAAAAAATCCCCTTCTTCGTAGTGCCTGCGGGTGGCGTGCTCATCGCTTGTCCTTGGGTTGCAGGTAAATGGCGCCGGGGTGGTCCTCACCGAGCGGGTAGTTCGGCACACGATCAAGCTCGGGCGTCGGGTCGTTTCTCAGGGCGATGACACCTGTGGAGTTGTTCAAGGTGAACGCCAGTCCTCGTTCGCCGCCGATGAAGCTTCGAGCACCGAGTATCCCGGTCAATGGCGTGCGATAACGCAACCTGAGCGACAACGTGCCAGGTGGGGTGCGCAATACGTCTTTCACCTCTTTGAATGGGCCGCTTATACGCAAACCCCGACCTTCCTTGATCGGTATCCACTGGCAACTGCTGCCGGACAACCAGAAGGGCGTCATATCGCGCCAGGGACGGGGAGGCCTGAAATAGTCGGTCGGACTATTTTTGATCAGGTATCGGTTTTCGAGGGTATCCACCGGGTCACCGACCATGCTCAATTCCAGGTAGACACTGTGTGGCTCGGCGCCTGGCAAGTCGATGGTCAGGGAATCAATGGCGCTGACGTAAGTCAGGCCGGAACGGCCATTATCAGGTGCCTGCTTGGCGCTGCTCTGCATGGAGACCCGAGGGGTATAAAGGATGAGGTACAAACGGTCGAGTTCTTCCTGTTGGGCTTTTGGCGCGATGGGCCCCAGATCAAAAGCCCGCGCTTTAGACCAGCAGCAGTTGTTCAGGAAGTTTTGCAGCGGCGTCTTTTCGAAAATCCAGGCCGTCAGATACAGCAGGCCCAAACCGGCAATGATCCAGTTCAATGGCCCCATGTAGAGCGTGTAACGCAAGATGGCAGTTTCCGCTGTTATTGAGCCGGCCAAGGCGCGGCCGGTATAACCAACCCCTAACAGCGCTTGAGCACCGAAGGCCGTGAGCTGTCCTCCGACTACGGTCTGACGCATCTTTAACCACGGGTCAATATGCGTATTTGCTTTCTCTAATTGAACTTGCAGAGACCTGTATTCGTGCACGGCTGCTACAAATGACAACCCACCAATCACCCCACCAAACAAAGTAAGCGTCGGAACCATCGACCGCCCCTTACCAAACTCTTTAATCCCCAACCCCACCCTCACCTGACTATCCACCACCGCCACCAACGCCGCCGCCCCGTAAAGACTCGCCGAAATCGTGTCATTCACCCGGCGCCCTTCCATCCCCTCCAGCACCCCGGCCTCTTTCAAGTAGTTCTGCACATTCACCACGTTCACCAGCAGCGCCGCCATCGGCACAACGCCCCCGCTGTTGACCACCACCGGCGAATTGACGATCCGTTCCACCCGCCCGACGCCAATCGCCTTGCCTGTCTTGTTCACCCATTGGGCCAGTGCCTCGGCCCGTTGCCCCAGCAACGCCCACACCTGTCGCCCGCCCTCGAACACTTGCTGCAAACGGCTTTCACCCCCCAGCCTCGCCGCGACGAAGATGCTCATCCACGACGCACTGAAGCCGTTGTCACCCTTGAGCAGCAACAACGCCGCTCCCAGCCGGTTGACCAGCACACTCCATTGGCTGGCGGCGTCCCGGGCCATGGTCGCGATGTCATCCAGCACCACTGCGCTCAACGGCGCCAGCGCCTGATGGGTGGCGCTGATGTTGTCGGCAGATAGCGCGGCCATCAGCTCGCTGAGGCGCGAGGCATTGTTGACGGCCGCTTCGAGTGAGGGCGTCCAGGCGTTGAACAGTTGCCGGAGTGCGCCACCGTCGGCGGCGCGTACATAGTCGGCGTATTGCTCGGCGCCCTGGGCGCGGATGCACTGGGCGGTCAGGCAGCCGGTGGCCAGCTCGGTCAGCCACTGGCGCGCCGCCAGGTCGTCGAAGTCGACAAACCAGGTGCCGCTGGACGAGCGTTTGAGGTACAGCCCCCGGTCAGCGAACAACGCCGCGTGCCGCTCTTCGAGTTGTTGAAAGTGGGCGGCGGCCGTGTCGCTGAACCAGGTGTTCATCGCGTCGAGATCGATGTACTCGCCGACCTTGGCGCCGAACGGATGATTGTTCAGGTTGGCGAGTTTTTCCGCGCGATATTCGCGGACAAGGACCTCGGCCTCGCGGTACAGGTCTGCCGGAATAAACGCCCGCACCGGCGCGACAATCGCTGCGATGCGGGCATCGCGGGCGGCGGATTCTGCATGACTCGGCTGACCGCCATACTGCCGGGCCCGGGTTTCAGCCTTGAGCTCTTCCTCCAGTCGATGCTGGGCGTCGAGCATGATCCGGCCCTGCGCCGGCGTGAGGCTGATGTCTCGATCCTTGTAGCGGTAGCTGAGATTGCCGGCCAGCTCTGCACCGTCCTCAGTGATCAGGCTGCGCACAAACCCGCCGATGCTCAGGCGCAGGTTGTTTTCGCCGAGCCATTGCTCGTGGCCGGCTTCCAGCCATTCCTGTTCATGGTTGATATCGCGCAGCACGCCAGGATCGTCATCCAGACAGGCGAAGACGGCGAACAGGCCGTCGCTTTGCGCCCTGGCGTTGTCCAGCCAGTCCCGGGTGCCCTGACCGTCCCATGGCTCGGCGCTCCACTCGCCGGGCGGCTGGTCGCTGGCGTCGGGGTGTTGAGCGAGCACCTTGTTGCGCTCGCGGATACGGTGCATGGCATCGGTGTAGGCCTTGATGTTGGCTACAGTCGGATCCTTCAGCAGTGTCGCGCCGAGGGCGTCGGTGTCCTCGGCATTTTTTTGCTGATCGGCTTTCATCGACCGGGCATAGGTGTTCGGCAGAAGTTCGGCAATGACCTCATCGGCACGCTCCAGGGGCGGGCAGTGCGGGGCCTGTAATTCGTCGGCCACTGTGCGCAGCGCAATACATCGCATGTGCTGAGTGCGTTTGGCGCTGTCCTCGCTCAGTGCCTGACAGTGCTCGGCACCCAGGGGGAATTCGCTGTAAAGCATCCAGGCATCGTGAGCTTTTGGCAGCGACAGGCCGGCCAGCGTTGCGTCGGCCACAAGGGCGGGCCCTGCGTCCAGCGGCTGCGCCTGCAACAGCCCTTCGGCTGAAACGGCGTAGCGCTTGAGCGGCCCCTGATGCTGCCAGACGTACACAAACCCCGCCCGCAAGCGACGCGTTGCCATCGGGCGACTCTCGGGCGCGATACCGGGAACGCAACAGGCGTGTTCGGCCTTTTCGTGCGCCAGCGCATAGCGCACCGGTACCACAAACAGATCAGGCTGACTGGCGGGACACGGATGCACCGTGCTGTTGATATCCACATGCGGCTGGGCTTTGGCGGCCCGTTCGGCCTGCGCGGCCTGGTCGACCATGGCCAGTTTTTCGGCGCTCATAGGGTGAGGTCCTTGTCAGTCAGCAACTGATGCGTCAATGCGCTGTTGAGGTTGTCCAGGCGCTGGTGGGGCAACACACCAGGCTCGGCCAGCAACTGCCGGTAGGCGCCGTGCTCCGGGCCATCGGGAAAGTCCGCCCCCAGCACTGCGTAGAAACGCGCCCAGAGCAGCACCTCCTCCACGGCACTGAAGCCATTGCGCGCCGCACTGCCCTGACAGTCCATGGCCCATTGCTGCAAAGCCGTCGGTTCCTGCGATCCAAGGCATTTCGGGAAATACCGCAGAGCATGTTCGATCAGTTGCCCGGCGAATGTCCGGCGTTTCGCAGCGTTCAGGTCATTGAGCTGCTCTGCCGTGAACACCAGCCACGGTCTGTCCGCGTAAGGGATCGCCGGTTGCTCGGTGAGCTGCCGGATCTGCAGGCCCGGCAGCCGGATCAGGTGCGCCGGTCCCATCAACCGATCCCGCTCTGCTGCGGGCTTGTCCGCCAGCCACAACGCGGTGATGCGGGGATCGTAAAAGCGAAAGAGCACGGTCACATCACCCTCGACACGGGCGTGGATCAGGCTGCGCAAATGCTCCAGCAATGCCCCCTCATCGGCTTGCGACTCCAGCCAGAGCCCCGCCGTCGTGCTCCACTCCTGTGAAAAGACCTGCGCCAGAGGACTGTCAGGGGTCACCGCCACCAGTACGGGGCCTGTTTTATCCAGAGCGCTGTAGGCCGTGCGCTGATAAAGCGAGTGAGGCATTACGCCTCCCGTCAGCTCGAACAGGCGTTCCGGAAGGTTTTCGATCTGGATTTGATCCAGCAACAGATACGCCCGATTCATGCGCTCACCTGCGCCAGTTTTTCGCACACGGCGCAGACGGACGCAGCCTGCTCTGCTGCCTGAGCCAGGGCGGCCAATTGCGTGGTCACGGATAACGCAAGGAGCGTTTGTGAAGACTCCGGCGCCGCCAGTGCCGACTGCGCGGCGGCCCCCGCCACCGGCGCACCACCCTCGACAATCGCCACGCTGCTGAAGATCCCGCCCGAATTGATCACGATGTGATGCCCGCCCGCCGTCAGCGTCAGGCTG